>JBOGVL010000340.1:0-3162 GCA_050692535.1 Actinomycetota bacterium
GAGGTGCCGTCGACGGACCACAGGTAGTTGCTCAGCTGGTTCACGTCGGGGCTTGGCACGACCGACCAGGCCGAACCGTTCCAGTGCAGGATCGTCGTCTGGTACACCTGGTTGACCCCGAACACGGCGAGGTGGTACCCGACGGCCCAGACGTCGTTGGCCGACACCGCGCGGACCCGGAACAGCTCCTGCGTGAAGGGGCCGTCGTTGGGGCTCGGCACCACGGACCACGCCGAGCCGTTCCAGTGCAGGATCAGCGTCACCGACAGGCCGTTCACATAGTGCGTGCCGACGGCCCAGACGTCGTTCGCGGAGACTGCGCTCACGCTCCGCAGCCAGCCGAACTCCCCGGGGCTGGGGGAGGGGACGACCGACCAGGCCGAACCGTTCCAGTGCACGATGAGGGTCTGGCCGGCCCCGAAGTCGACGGACGTCCCGACGGCCCACACGTCGTTGGCCGACACCGCGGCGACGCCGTAGAGCTCGTTGCTGACCGGCCCGCCTCCGCTCAGCGGCGGCGTGGGGTTGGGGCTGGGGATCACGGACCACGAGCTGCCGTTCCATCGTTCGATCAGCGTCCGGCGGAAACTCTGCTCGGGCGGGTTCGTGGCGCTGTAGCCGACGGCCCAGACGTTGTTGCTGGACACGGCGTCGGCGCTGAGGAGCCAGTTGACCTCGTTGGCCCCGTTCGGTGTCGGGACGACGCTCCAGCTCGAGCCGTTCCAATGCTCGGCGAGCGTCGAACGTTGTCCGCCGTAGGTCCCGAAGTTCCCGACGGCCCAGATGTCGTTCGGCGATACGACCGCGAGCCCCGACAGGCCGTTGTCGACCTCGCCGCCCGCATTGGGACTCTGCACGACGTTCCACCCGGCCTCGCAGGTCTGGGCCAGCCCGTTCGAAACCCCCGGACCGGTGAAGCCGAGGCTCGCGACGAGCGTCCAGGCGACGAGCCAGGACCTCCGGCGGACTGAGCGTGCCATGCCTTCCCTCCCCTGGGCCGGCTTCTCGGTTGAGTATTACGCTCCCGACGCCCGGGTGGATCGAGCTTCGGAGGGGGCCGTGGAACCGATCGAACACCAGGTCGGCGACCTCGCCGAGGTGCTGACGAACCTCGGGGTGTTCACGACGCATCCCGAGGACGTGATCGCCCCCTGCCCCTCGGGGTTCCGCCGCGTCCCGATCCATCAGGGAGCCGACCACTACCTGTCGCTCCAGGGGTTCGCGCCCAACCAGATCGCCTACGCGCACACCCATCCCGACTCCGAGGAGTGGGTCATCGTCCTGCGGGGGACCGGCCGGGCCCTGCTCGCCGAGAACCCGGTGCCGCTCGGGCAGGGGCTCGTCATCGGCCGCGCCGCGGAGCACCCGCACGGCTTCGAGAGCGGGGACGGCCCGCTCCACCTGCTGTCGCTGCAGGTGCCGCGCCCGTCCGAGGCCACCACGAGCTGGGACCAGCCGGGGGAGACGACAGACCCGATCGACTGCGCGGTCGCCGGCACGTGCCGTCGATGCGCCCGATGCGGCGGCCACAGCGCCAACGCGCGAGCCCACGTGTTCCTCTGCGAGAACTGCGGCAACGAGTTCTGAGTCAACGGCGCACCCACGGCCGATCGTCGTGAGGCGACTCGTTTCCCGCGGCGACTGAGAGATTGTCTCGGAGATCCGCTGGGCTTCCGCGCGGCCGGTAACGTGCACGCGTGGAACGGTCCTTCGACGTCCTGGTCCTCGGCGACGCCAACCCGGATCTGGTCCTGCGGGGGGGCGACCTCGGACCGGTCGCGGATCAGCGGGAGGCCCTGGTCGAGTCGGCGACGTTCACGGTCGGCGGCTCGGGGGCGATCTTCGCGTGCGCGGCCGCGCGCCTGGGGCTGCGCGTGGCGTTCGCCGGCGTCGTGGGCGACGACGTCTTCGGGCGGTTCATGCGGGAGGAGCTCCGGGGTCGCGGGGTCGACGCGCGAGGCCTCGTCGTCCGTGAGGGCCGTTCGACCGGCGTCTCGGTCGTGCTCTCCCGTCCCGGCGACCGCGGCACCTACACCGTGCCCGGGACGGTCGCGGACCTGAACGCCGAGGTCGTCGACCGCGAGCTCCTCGCGTCGGTCGAGCACGTGCACGTGGCGTCCTTCTACCTCCAGCGGGCGCTCGGCCCGGACCTGCCCCGCCTGCTCGGCGAAGTGCGATCGGCGGGCGCGACGACGAGCCTGGACCCCAACTGGGACCCGGCGGAGGCCTGGAACTCGGGCCTGCTCGAGCTCCTGGCGCACGTCGACCTATTCCTGCCCAACGCGGCCGAGGCGTTGCGGATCGCCGGGCGGGACGACCTCGAGGCGGCGGTGGGGCACCTCGCGAGCCGCGCGGGAACGGTCGCGGTCAAGCTCGGCGACGGCGGCGGGCTCGCTCGGCGGGGAGAGGAGATCGTCCGGCTCCCCGGCATCCCGGTGGACGTCGTCGACGCGACCGGCGCCGGGGATGCCTTCGACGCGGGGTTCGTCCTCGGCCTCCTTCGGGGTTGGCCGCTCGAGCGCGCGCTGTCGCTGGCGAACGCGTGCGGGGGACTCTCGTGTCGTTCGATCGGCGGCGTGGACGGCCAGCCGACGCTCGACGAGGCGCTGGCCTTCACCGGGCCGTGACGCGGGCTCAGGCCGGATCGCACGCCAGGCGGGCGTCGCCCCAGTCGGCGTGGTCGAACGCCGGACCGTCGCCCCCCGGTGTGACCACCAGGGCGATCGTGTCGAGCCCGGCGACGTCCGCCGCGAGCGGGACCGGTGGCTGCGGCCCCCGGACCAGGCCGCTCGTCGCCAGCCGACGGCCCTCGGCCCACACCTCGAACACCACGGACCCGGCGTCGCCCACCTCCTCGTCGAGGCCGACGTCGGCGAGGAACAGCGAGCAGCCTCCTTGGAGGTCCAGGACGATCCGGGACGGGGCATGCGCGCCGATCCCGTGGTCGAAGGCGACGGATCCGATGACGATCGGGACGCCGTCATCCGGCGCCCGCTCCCCGTTGCTCCGGTCGACCTCCGGCGGTCCCCACCCGTTCCGCTCCTGCAGCCACGCGACGTCGCCCGCGTAGGTCACCGCTCCCGTGATCGACGGCGTCGGGGACGGCGGGGGCGCGGCCACCTCGAACGCCCCCAGATCGATCCCGCCGGCCTGCGCCCGCGG
>JBOGVL010000341.1:0-3147 GCA_050692535.1 Actinomycetota bacterium
GCACACCGACGCGGCGTACGGCGGGTTCTTCCAGCTGACCGAACGAGGCAGGACGGCGTTCGCGGGCATCGAGCGTTCGGACTCGATCACGCTCGACCCGCACAAGGGGATGTTCCTGCCGTACGGGACCGGCGCCCTGATCGTGCGCGACGGCCGGAAGCTCCGCGACGCCCATCACATCGGGACCAGCGCGTACCTGCAGGACCTGGCCGCCGACGCCGAGATCCCCAACTTCGCCGAGTACTCGGCGGAGCTCTCGCGCGACTTCCGCGGCCTGCGCGTCTGGTTCCCGCTCAAGCTGCACGGCGTGTCGGCGTTCCGCGAGGCGCTCGACGAGAAGCTCGACCTGGCCGAGCACCTCTACGAGGAACTCAAGGCCATCCCCGAGCTGGAGCTGCCGTGGCAGCCGGAGCTCACGGTCGTGCCATTCCGGCTCCGGGACGGGGACGACGCCGCGAACCAGCGGCTCCTCGCGACGGTCAACGCCTCCAAGCGCGTGTTCCTCTCGAGCACGGTGCTCGACGGCCGGTTCACGCTCCGGGCCTGCATCCTTTCCCACCGAACCCACCGGGACCGGATCGACGAGTGTGTGGAGATCATCCGGCGCTCGGCGGCAGACGCCGCCGGCTGATGCCCGAGCTCCCCGAGATCCAGGCGCTGTCCGAGCGGCTGGGCGAGGCCGTGGGGGGCTCCGAGTTCGCGGCGGCCGACATGCTGCAGTTCTCCTCCCTGAAGACGGTCACACCGCGCGCCTCGGAGCTCGTCGGTCGGCCGGTGGATCGGGTCGGCCGCCGCGGCAAGTACGTCGTGTTCGAGCTCGGCGGGCCGCGGATCCTGGTCCACCTGTCGCAGGGGGGCCGCGTGGACGTCGAGGACCCGCCCAAGGCGACCAAGCCCCGCGGGGCCGTGGTCCGCCTCCGTTTCGACGGGCGGCCCTCGGTGCTGGTCAAGGAGTTCGGGCGCGAGCGCAAGGCGGGCTGGTGGGTGCTCGCGGAGGGCGACGACGGTCCGCTGGGGAAGCTGGGCCCGGAGCCCGGCTCGACGGAGTTCGAGCGCTTCGTGCTCGACGGCGACGACGCCCGGAGGGTGCACACGATCCTGCGCGACCAGCGGACCGTGGCCGGGCTCGGCCGCGGCTACACGGACGACGTCCTGCACCGCGCGAAGCTCTCCCCGTATGCCACCCTGGTCTCGCTCGGCAGAGACCAGCGCCGCGAGCTGCTCTCGGCGATCCGCGAGGTGCTCGCCGGGGCGCTCGAGAGCGAGCGGGGACGGTCCGGCGGACTGCAGACGAAGATCGGCGACCACTTCGTCGTGCACAACCGCTACGGCCAGCCGTGCCCGGTCTGCGGGGACGACCTGCGGCGGGTCTCGTACGAGTCGCACGAGGTCACGTACTGCCCCACCTGCCAGACCGGCGGCAAGGTCCTCGCCGACCGGCGCCTCTCCCGCCTCATCCGCTAGACGCGGTTCGGACGAGGGCCCTCCGGGGTACTGCATTGACGTTGGCCGCGCTCCGCGGCCGGGGGGGAAGGGGGGTGGTGCGCATGCGGCGCTCCAGGATCGTGCTCGCGATCGGCCTGCTCGCGCTCGTCGTGACGGCGATCCCGGGTTCGGCGGCACCGGGATTCGTGACGGAGCAGGACCCGATGCTGGCGCTCGGCCCCGACGCGCCTCGGGGATCCAAGCTCACGGCGCTGATCAGCAGCGGCGACGAGTTCCTCGGATTCATGTTCGAGGGGATCCCGGACGGGATCGGGTTCCGGCCCGTCGGCGGCCGGAAGATCGACGTGTACGTCACGCACGAGCAGTCGCACGTGCCGTTCGGCGGACTGGCAGACTTCGTGGACTCGTCGATCTCTCGACTGACCGTCGACACGCGGACGCGGACGATCCTCGACGCGTCGGTGGCGCTGCCGCCGACGGAGGGGTTCCTCCGGTTCTGCTCGGCCTTCATGGCCGGGCCGGCCGAGGGGTTCGACCGCTTCGTGTTCTTCGCGAACGAGGAGACCGACGACGACGTCCCGGTTCCGCCGGGCGCGCTCTACGGGCCGGATCCCGCGATCGCTCCGAACCGCGAGGGCGGCTACGCGGTCTACCTCGACACGGAGAGCGGTGTCTACGACACGATCCCCGGCATGGGCCGGCACAACCACGAGAATACGGTGGTCGTTCCCGGGGGTTGGGACGAGGTCGTGGCGCTTTCGGGGGACGACACGTTCAACGCGCCCTCGTCGCAGCTCTATCAGTACTCCGCGGCAACGGCGAACGACCTGCTCGCCGACGCCGGCCACCTGCTGGCCTTTCGGGTGACGGCGACGCAGGCCGGACCGGTCGACCCGACGGACCCGTTCAACGGAGCGAACGACTACGGCGACATCGTGGTCGGGGACGACTGGGAGGGCGAGTTCATCCCGGTCCCGGACGACGTGGCCGACGGGACGACGGCCCTGTCGCCGCAGGCGGGGCTCGAGTCGTGGTCGAACGAGAACAACGTCTTCCAGTTCATCCGCGTCGAGGACATCGCCTACGACGAGCACCAGCCGAACGTCGTGTACTTCGCCGACACCGGCGAGCGACGGGCCACGCCCAACCCGGCGACGGGGCGGCTGATGCGCGGACCCAGCACGAATCCCGACGGCTCCCAGTTCCGGGGCCCTTACCCGAACGGGCGCATCTTCCGGATGGAGCTCGACCCGGCCGATCCCTCGCGCGTCGTCAGCTTCTCGATCCTGCTGAACAACGACCTCGGAGGCTACGACAACCCGAACGTGATGCACCAGCCGGACAACATCGACACCAGCTTCAAGAGCCTCATGGTGCAGGAGGACTCGGGGCAGGCCCCGAACTCCAGGATCTGGCGCTACGACTTCGCGTCGGCCGCCTGGACCGTCGTCGCCTCCGTGCTCGACGCGGCGTGGGAGTCCAGCGGCATCGTCGACGCGTCGCGGGCCTTCGGCCCCGGCTCGTGGCTGGTCGACGTCCAGGCGCACAACGTCTTCGTGGACCAGGACACGACGACGATCCCGGGCGTCACGCTGAAGCGGGAGGGCGGTCAGCTGCTGCTCCTCAGGATCCCGGGATCCTGATCCCGAACTGGCGATCGGAGGCCCCGGCCGCGGCCGGGGCCCTCCGGCCGTTCGGTAC
>JBOGVL010000342.1:0-3136 GCA_050692535.1 Actinomycetota bacterium
GCGCTCGAGACCGCGCTCCAGGCTCGCCGGCGCGAACGCAAGCTGCTGGGTGCGATGCTTCCCGACTACGAGCGACTGCAGGCCGACGTCGACCGAGCCGAGGAGGACCTGGACGCGGCGGAGGACGAGCTCCGACTGGCGGAGAATCAGGTGGCGCACGTCCGGCCCCAGTTCACCGATGTCGACACCGAGCCCGTCCCGCGCCTGCAGACGATCGGGAAGGGCGTCGCCATCGCGGCCGGCGGTGCGTTCATCGTCGCGATCGCCCTGATGCTGTTGTTCCCGTCGAGGCGGCCATCGCGTTCGCCGACGGCGCAGCCCGCGTACGGGACGCCGCCGCGCCCGTAGCCCAGCTCGACGGACGGAGCGGCCGGCCGTTCAGGAGCCGCCGGTACAGATCCTCGGTGGCCTCGGCCACGTCGTCCCAGCGGTAGGCGCCGGCCACACGCTGCGAGAACGTCGCCGACTCGCCCCGGGCGGTGGGAGCGGTCTCGATCGTGCTCGCCAGAGCCTCCGCGAGCGACCCCTCGTCCCCCGACCGGAAGAGGCGACGACCGGGCGCGTCCCCGGTCACGATCTCCTTGTGCGGAGGGATGTCGCTCACGACGACTGGAGTCCCGTACGAAACAGCCTCGAGGAGCGTCAGCGGGAGACCCTCGAGGTATGACGGGAGCACGAACGCCGCCGCGTTGGCGTAGAGCTCCTCCAGGACGGCTCCGTATGCGTACCCCGTGAACAGGACCCTCGGATCCGCCGCGGCCAGCCGCCGAAGGGACGCCGCATAGCCGTCCGTGAAGCTCGACCCGCCCACGATCACCAGTCGGACGTTCCCGGGGACGCAGCGATACGCCCGGATGAGGAGATCCGGAGCCTTCTCCGGGACGAGCCGTCCGACGAAGAGCAGGTACGAGCCGCGGACCAGGCCGAAGCGCCGTGTGATCTCCTTCGCGGGTCGGGGCCGCCCGATCGTGACGCCATTCGGGATGTGCTCGATCCGTCGGCCGTAGCTCGTTCGGTAGTGATCGGCGAGCGAGTGCGAGACGCCGATCGTGGCATCCGGAACGCGGGCGCCCATCCAAGCCGCCGTCTGCAGCACCGCCCGTGCCCCGCGTCCCCACTTCACCCTGAGGTGGTCGAGCCCGTGAACGGTCAGGACCACCTTGGCGCGGGAGAAGTAGCGAGGCAGCGGTGACAGCAAGCCGGGGCCCAGCGCGTGGTAGTGAACGATGTCGGGCGGGTCCAGCATGGTCACGAGCGTCGAGAGCGAGCTGTGAACGACCGCGTCGAGATGCTTGGTCCGCACGGTGGGGAGCCGTCGGAGATGCATGCCACGGTGGTCGCCGCGGTGGTTCGAGTAGCCCGTGCGGCAGAAGACCGTGACGTGGTGCCCGCGGGCGGCGAGACGCGTGCCGAGCTCCTCGACGTGTCGCTCGATGCCGCCGTAGGTGGCCGGGACCCCCTTCTGACCGATCATCGCGATCCGCATGGACTCAGCCACGGATCACGTCCACGGGTGGAGGAGGAAGCTCGAGAGGCCCGGTCTGGCGATCACCGGGCGTGCGTCCAGGACGAGTCGGCGGCCGGGTCACGGCGATCGCCACTGCGGCGAAGGCGGCGAAGTACCACAACACGACCACTTGCGACATCAGGTTCCCGCCGACGCTGAAGGCCAGCATCGCCGCGACGCAGCCGGCAAACCCGACGGCGATCCCGCGATCGAAGCCGGGCGCGGCGCCCCGAAGGGATCGCCGCGCACTGTGGACGAGCGCGGCCAGGACCGCCGCGTACGCGCACAGACCGAGGACCCCCGTCTCGGCGTACGCTCGGAGGAAGTCGTTGTGCGGCACCTTCGCCGAGTCGGTGACGTACTGCGTCATCTTCGGCCCGATGCCGAGGATCGGATTCTCGTCCGCGAGGTCGACGACCCGGCCCCAGTAGTCGAATCGCCACTGGAGGGAGTTGCCGGACGTGCCGGGAACAGACGACTCCTGCCGGAGATCGAGGAGGCGCTCCGTGACGGGGGGCAACGTCAGTGCCACCACGACCGCAACGCCGATCGTGATCAGGACGGCGCGAGCGCTCTGCAGAGCGCCGACGACCAGCAGTCCCACGATGAGGGCGATCCAGGCGCCGCGAGAGTAGGTGAGGACGATCGCGATCGACGAGCCCCAAAGGAACGCAAGCAGAAGGGGCCGGACGGTTGGTGTGACGTGCCGCAACAGAGCGACACCCATGACGATCAGGATGGTGAGGTAGAACCCGAACGCGTTCGGATGGGCGAACGTGCCGTAGACACGGGCCGCCTCATCGCTCCCGACGACGCCACCGCTCAATGCCTGATAGGCGGCCATCGACAAGGGGACGACCGCGGAGACATAGCAGGCGGTCAGGACGCGTCGCACGTCGGTACCGTCCCCGAGCAGTTGATGCAGGACCAAGAGCATCGCCACGGCCGTGGCGATGCGTCCCGACTCCGCCAGGCTCTCCAGCCTCAGATCCGCGCCAGCGGCGCTGACGATGCTGATGCCGAGGAATGCCAGCCACGCGAGCGACAGAAGCGATGGAGCAACCAGGCGTCCGGCCCTGAACTGCACCAGCAACCACACCACGGCCGCGGCGAGGAAGATCAGCGCGAGCGCGGCCGTCATCGTCCCGGACCTGGTCGGCTCCCCCAACTCCGAGGGCGTCTTGGTCCAGTCGACCGATGCCCGGACGACGAGCGTCGTCAGGAGGAACGCCTCGAACCGCACGTAGGCGAGGACGAGCAAGAGGAGGCCGATGGCGATCGCGACGATCAGAACGGCGGTGCGTGGCTGGGTCGTGCTCTGGAGTCCCGCAACCACCACGACCCCGACGCCGAGCGCCGCCAGCAGGATGCGGGCCGCCGATGGCAGGCGCGGCGCGGCGAGGAACGCCCGAGTCGTCAGAAGGCCCCCCTGCGAGAGAGCAAGGCCGGGACGGTCTTCGCCAGGATGAAGAGGTCGAAGGAGAGCGACCAGTTCTCGATGTAGAAGATGTCGCGGCGGACGGATTCGTCGAACGGCAGTTCGGCCCGCCCCTCCACCTGCCAGAGGCCGGTGATCCCGGGGGCCACCTCGAGACGGCCGCGATGCCATTCCTCGTAGCAGGCGACCTC
>JBOGVL010000343.1:0-3133 GCA_050692535.1 Actinomycetota bacterium
CTACTCGAGCCCGCTCGAGCGATGCCGCGAGACCGCCGCCCCGCTGGCGCGGGCGCTCGGCATCTCGGTCTCGATCCGGCGGACCCTGCTCGAGGTCGACTACGGCGAGTGGACCGGCCGTACGATCTCCGGGCTGCGACGGACCAAGCTGTGGCGGGTCGTCCAGCACGCGCCGTCGCGCGTTCGCTTCCCCGGCGGCGAGAGCCTGTTGGAGGTCCAGGCCCGAGCCGTCGCCGAGGTCGAGCGGATCGCGCTGGCGCATCCGAAGGACGTTGTGGCGGTCGTCACGCACGCGGACGTCGTCCGGCTCCTCCTGGCGCACTACGCGGGGATGCACCTGGACGAGCTCCAACGACTCGTCGTCGACACGGCCTCCGTGAGCGGCCTCGCGATCGCGGACGGGACCGCCCGGCTGGTCAAGGTGAACGACACGGGCGACCTGGACGCCTTCCGGGCGCGTCGCTCACCGTCCGGGCGGGCCCGCGGGGCGAAGCTGCGAGGATAGGGCGATGGACCTCGAGCAGGTCGACAAGGTCACGGCCGGCGCGGTCGGAGAGCCCGGCGAGCGGACGTTCTTCCTCCAGGTGCGCTCCGGCGAGCGCTTGATCACGATCGCGGTCGAGAAGGAGCAGGTCGAGCTGCTCTCCTCGTCGATCCTCGAGATCCTCGCGACCGTGGACAAGGAAACCGGTGACGGGCCTCCCGAGGAGCAGCTGGCGCTGGAACCCCCCCTGGAGCCGCTCTGGCGCGCCGGCCGCCTGTCGATCGGGTACAGCGAGGAGCGCGACCTCATGCTGCTGGAGCTGGAGGAGTACGTCGCCGAGCTCGAGGGGCAGGACGAGGAGGCCGAGGCCCCCGCCGACGCACCCGAACCCGACCGCCTGCGGGTCTGGGCCTCGCGCGAGCAGATGCTCGCCCTCTCTCGGCACGGGGCGGCCGTCGCCGCCCGGGGTCGACCGAAGTGCCAGTTCTGCGGCAACCCGATCGACCCGGAGGGCCACACGTGTCCGGCGATGAACGGGCATCGCTCCACGACCCGCGGGTGAGCCGGGGCGACGCCGACGTCCTGCGCGTCCTGGAGCGCGGCGAGCTCGAGCCGCTGGGGCTGCTCCCTCGCTCGTCGAACTTCACGTTCCTGTGCAGGGTCCGGGACGGCGAGGAGGAGCTCCTGGCGGTCTACAAGCCGCGCGCCGGCGAGGCGCCGCTGTGGGACTTCCCCGAGGGCACGCTGTGCCGTCGCGAGGTGGCGGCCTACGTGCTGGCCGACGCGCTGGGGTGGCCGAGGGTGCCGCCCACCGTGCTTCGGGACGGGCCGCAGGGCCTCGGGTCGGTCCAGCGGTTCCTGACCTTCGATCCCGACCAGCACTCCTTCACGATGCTGGAGGAGCGGCCGGACGACTTCCGGCGCGTCGCGTTGTTCGACGTCGTGGCGAACAACGCCGACCGCAAGGCCGGGCACTGCCTGCTCGCCGAGGACGGCGAGATCTTCGTGGTCGACCACGGCGTGTGCTTCTCGACCGAGCCGAAGCTGCGGACGGTGCTCTGGGACTTCGTCGCCGAACCGATCCCGCCCCCGATGCTCGCCGACCTCCGTGCGCTGGAAGGCCGGCTCGCCTCGGGTGGGCTGCGGACGAAGCTCGGGGCCCTGCTCTCGGAGTCGGAGACGGCGGCCGTCACGCGGCGACTCGCGGATCTGGTCGCCGCCGGCACGTTCCCCGAGCCCGGGCCGGGCCGGCCGTACCCGTGGCCGGTCGTGTGAACCGGCCCATCTCACGTCCGGCGGCGCGCCCGCGTTCGATACGCCGGATGGACCTGCCACCCTTCCAACGACTGCTCGAGGAGCACCGCGTGGCCGTGTACCGGTTCCTGGTCGCTGCCGTCGGGCCGCAGGAGGCCGACGACACCTTCCAGGAGACGTTCCTGTCCGCGCTGCGCGCGTACCCGCGTCTTCGCGACGCGGCCAACCTGCGCGGCTGGTTGTTCACGATCGCGACCAACAAGGCGATGGATCACTGGCGAACGGCCGGGCGACGACCGATCCCGGTCGAGACGCTGCCCGAACGAGCGTCGCCGGGTCACGACGGCGGCGATCCCGAGCTCTGGCGCGCCGTCGGGGAGCTGCCGCCGATGCAGCGCGCGGCGGTGATCCATCGGTACGTGCTCGACCTCACGTACGCGGACGTCGCCGCCGCGCTCGGCTGCAGCGAGGAGGCGGCGCGTGCGAACGCCTACGAGGGGCGGAGGAAGCTCCGCTCGATACAGGGAGCGATCACATGAAGGACCTGAGGATCGGTTGGCGCGAAGAGCTCGAGACGGCGTCCCGTCGGGCGGCGGAGGGCGTGGCGGCGCGAGCTCGGCGCAGCGGGCTCGTCGACGTCGGATACACGACCGTGGACTCGCCCGTGGGTCATCTGCTCGTCGCGATGACCCGGGACGGGCTCGTTCGCGTCGAGTTCGCCGAGGGCTCCGCCGATCGGGTGCTCGAGGAGCTCGCGGCGGACCTCTCGCCACGGGTGCTCGAGTCCGCCGCGATGACGGACCCCGTGCGGCGCCAGCTCGACGCGTACTTCGAGGGCCGGCTCCGGCGCTTCCGCACCAAGATCGACTGGTCGCTCGTCGGACCGGGGTTCTTCCGACGGGTGCTCGAGGCCACCGCCCGGATCCCGTTCGGGGCGGTCTCGACCTACGGGAACGTGGCCAAGATCGCTGGGAGCCCGCGCGCGGCCCGGGCCGCCGGCAACGCGCTCCACGACAACCCGGTTCCCATCGTGGTCCCCTGCCATCGGGTCGTCCCCTCGTCCGGAGGGATCGGGAAGTACGGCGGGGACGAGTGGCGGAAGGCGTTCCTGCTGCGTCTCGAGGGCGCGACCGCCGACGGCTGAGGCCGGGGGGCGGGTCGCTCCCCCGACCGATGGGAGGATGGCTCCGCCGTGCGCCGCCGACTCCTGCTCCTGCTGCTGCCCCTGTCGCTAACCGCAGCGACGTGCGGTGGTTACGGCTCCGAGGACGAGCCCTCGCCGCCGCCGTCGGGCTCGCTCGGGCCGGTGACGGCCGATGCGGCCGACGAAGCGATCCTCGGCCTGTGTGCGCTCGTCGGGGAGACGGACCCGGAAGCCGCGGAGGCGACGTTCGT
>JBOGVL010000344.1:0-3128 GCA_050692535.1 Actinomycetota bacterium
CTCGCAGCCGCCGTAGTACCGCCGGCCCGGATACCCCTCGGCGTACTTGTCGTTCATCGTCGAGGCGAGCGCCGCGAGCACGGCCGGGCTCGCGTAATTCTCCGACGCGATCAACCGCAGCGTCGAGCGCTCGCGCCCCAGCTCGCCGGCGATCGCCCCGGCGACCTCCGGATCGGTTGCCAGCAGCGAGTCCCAGTCGGCGACGAAGTCCTTCATGGTCAGCGCTCTCCTCGTTCGATCTCGGCCACCTGCTCCAGCCTTCGGGCGTGGCGATTCCCCTCGAACGGCGTCGCGAGCCACACCCGGACGATCTCCTCGGCCAGCGGCGTCGCCACGATCCGTCCGCCGATCGCGAGCACGTTCGCGTCGTTGTGGCGACGCGAGAGCTCCGCGAGGTGGAGGTCGTTGCACAGCGCCGCCCGCGCCCCGTGCACCTTGTTGGCCACGATCTGCTCGCCCTGCCCGGAGCCGCCGAGGACGATCCCGCGATCGGCCCGGCCGTCGACCACCGCCCGCGCGGCCGCCGCGCAGAAGTCGGGGTAGTCCACCATCTCGGTGGAGTCCGTCCCGAAGTCGAGCACCTCGTGTCCCTCCCGTTCGAGGAACGACTTCAGCGCCACCTTCAGGGGGTACCCCGCATGGTCGCACCCCATCGAGACCCGCACCTCACTCGCCCTCGGCCGCCGCCCGTGCGGAATACGCGCGGCCGAAGAGCCCCTCGTCGAGGCGGGCGCACCACGTCTCGAGCTCCCTCGCGAGCGCTCGATAGGTCCGCAGGGGCTTCCCCAGCGGGTCGGCCACGTCCTCGTCCAGCGGGTCGCCCTCGAACCCGCTGCGGCGCAACTCGGCCGCCTCGGCGACGCGGGGGGTGAGCCCCGGACCGGGGCCGGTGCCCTCCGCCGGCGGCGGCAGCGCCTCGACCAGCCGGACGAGCTCTTTCAGCGTGAACGTCCGATCCATGGCCCCGGGTTCCAGCAGCGACACGTCCTCGCGATGTTCTCCGGCCATCGCGATCACGAGCGTCGCCTCGCGAACGTGCTCCGCGAGCAGACGACGGGCCCGGTGGCCATCGATGTCCACCCCGATGTCGGCGGCCGCGAGGACGGACTCCCGGGTCGCTCCGGAATCCTCCCATCCCGCCGTTCCCGCCGAGGCCACACTGGGCGCCCGCTCCCCGAACCGACGCTGCATCGCCGCGCGCAAGAGGCCCTCGGCGACCGGCGACCGGCACACGTTTCCGGTGCAGACGACCAGAATGGAGGCCATGGGTGCGGGGAGTCTACAGGCCGCCTCCCGGCTCGAACGCCGCCTCGTTCACGGGTCGGCGAGCGCGGCGCGCACGTCCTCCTCGGCCACGCCGCCGTGGCGGAGGATCCGCCCCGCCCCATGCGCCAGGTCCACCACCGTCGACGCCGCTCCCTCCAGGGGGGCGCGGTCGCAGAGGTAGACGGCGACGGCGTCCTCGAAGACCTCGACCACACCGTCGCACGTCGCCGGCGTCGGCTCACCGGAGCGGTTCGCACTGGTCACCGCGAGAGGTCCGGTGCGCGCGAGCACGGCGAGCGCCAAGGGGTGGTGCGGCATCCGCACCCCGATCGTCGCCGGATCCCCGCCGAGTTCCCAAGGGCGGCTCACGACCGTCCTGGGGAGCACCAGGGTGAGCGCGCCGGCCCAAAACCGAGCCGCGAGGGCCTCCGCTCGGCCGTCCAGGACGGCGATCTCGCGTGCGGCGGCCGCCGAGGGCACCAGGACGGGCAGCTCGAGATCGCGAGGTCGGCCCTTGGCCTCGAACAGCCGCGCCGTCGCGGCCCGATCGTCGGGGCGGGCGCCGATCCCGTACACGGTGTCCGTCGGAAGGACGACGAGCTCGCCGCGGCGCGCCGCGCCCGCGGCCTCCTCGATCGGTCGGCTCACGGGCGCCGGGCGATGACGACCCGATCCCGGCCGGCCAGATCCGGCTCGATCCGGACGTCCCCGTACGTCTCCGAGAACGCGGCGGCCACGGCCTCGCCGCGGGCGGCCCCGATCTCGACCGCGAGCACGCCGCCGTCCCGGAGCCATCGCGAGGCCTCGGCGGCCAGCCGCTCGTAGACCTCGGCGTCGCCCAGGAGCGCGAGCTCCGGGTCCGCCCGCACCTCGACCGGGAGGTCCTCGTACTCCCGCTGGGTCACGTAGGGCGGGTTGCTGACGACGAGGTCGACCCAGCCGCGAAGGTCGGCGGGCAGCGGCTCGAGAAGCGCGCCCTCGACGAACCGGACCTCGAGGCCGAGCCGATCGGCGTTCGCGCGCCCCAGCTCGACGGCCTCGGGCGCGAGGTCGGTCGCGTACACCGTCGCTTCCGGGCGCTCGTCCTTGATCGACAGGGCGATTGCGCCCGTCCCGGTCCCGACGTCCACCACGACCGGATCGCCCGCCCCTCCCAGAGCGCCCAAGGCGTGTTCGACGAGGATCTCGGTCTCCGGCCTCGGCACGAAGACGCCGGGGCGGACCTCCACCTCGATGCGCCGGAAAGCCTGCCTCCCGGTCAGGTGCTGAAGCGGCGTCCCCGAGCACCGCTGGCAGAGGGCGCGGCCGAAGACGCGGGCCTCGCGCGGATCCAAACTCTCGGACCGTGTGTAGAGGGCGGCGCGGTTCGTGCCCAACACGTGCAGCAGCAGACGCTCGGCGGTCACCTCCGGGCTCTCGACGCCGTGGCGCTCGAGGTAGTCGGTCGCCCGACGCAGGACCTCGACCGGGCGCACGGGTCGGGTCCCGGTCACGCCCGTCCGCCACCCGAGAGCTGCGCGGCGCGCTCGGCAGCGAGAAGGGCGTCGACGAACTCGTCGATGTCCCCCGCCAGCACGTTCTGCAGCTGGTGCACGGTCAGCTTGATGCGATGGTCCGTCACGCGATTCTCGGGGAAGTTGTACGTGCGGATCTTCTCGGACCGCTCGCCGGTCCCGACCTGCGACCGGCGGGCCGCGGCCTCCTTGGCGGCCGCCTCGTCCTGCGCCCGCTGCAACAGCCGCGCCCGCAGGTAACGGATCGCCTTCTCCCGGTTCTGCAGCTGCGACCGCTCCTCCTGGCAGGCGACCACGATGCCCGTCGGCTTGTGCGTGATCCGGACGGCCGAGTCCGTGGTGTTCACG
>JBOGVL010000345.1:0-3125 GCA_050692535.1 Actinomycetota bacterium
AGGTCCCCACGGGAACCCGGCTCCAACCGGTGGTGTACCTGCTGCGTCAGGATGGGGCTCGAGACCGGGGCATCACGATTGGGCTCGGCAGGAAACCCAGGGGTCGTGGGCTCGAAGTTCAGCCCCGCGGTTGTGGGATCGAAGTTCAGCCCCACGGTTGTGGGATCGACGTTCAGCCCCACGGTCTTGGGATCGACGTTCAGCCCCACGGTTGTGGGATCGACGTTCAGCCCCACGGTCTTGGGCTCGAAGTTCGGCCCCACGGTCTTGGGCTCAAGTAGCGAAGCGGTAGCCCCCGACGGAGGCTTCGCGAAGCGAAGCCTCGTCGGCAAAAGTAAGGTGGAGGGCCGTCCACTGGAGGACGCCGAGCTCGTCGAGCTCGCGAAGAACGGCGACGTCCGCGCGTACGGCGAGCTGGTCGAGCGGTATCGGGAGGTGGCCTTCCGCACCGCCTATCTGATCGCCCGAAACGCCGCGGACGCGGAGGACGCCGCACAGGATGCGTTCGTGAAGGCCTACTACGCACTCGACCGATTCCGCACGCCGGAACCGTTCCGGCCGTGGATCCTCCGGATCGTCTCGAACGAGGCGAGGAACCGCCGGCGTTCCGCCGGGCGCCGAGAGCGGCTCGCCCTGCGCCTGGCCGAGCGTCGCGGCCCGGGGGATGCGGCCCCATCCCCCGACGCCGCGGCGGCGGCCAACGAGACCCGCGCGATGCTGCTGGCGGCGATGGAGACGCTGCCCGAGCGCGACCGACTCGTCATCGCCTACCGCTACCTGCTCGACCTGTCCGAAGCCGAAACGGCCGCGGTGCTCCGCGTAAGTCCGGGCACCGCCAAGTCGCGCCTCTCGCGGGCGATGGGGCGCCTCCGCCGGGCGCTGCCCGCCGGGCTCGGAGCTTCGGAGAACGACGATGGCTGAGACCGGCCGGTCGGACGACGCGCTGGGACGCCTCCTGGTGACCGCGGGACACGAGCTCGCGTACCCGCAGACGCCGTCGTTGGGTCCGGCCGTGGCGGTCCGGCTGGAGGCCGACGTCGCGTCGCACGCTCGGCCGCGGTTCCCGCGGATCGCGATCTGGAGCCCTCGGCGTGTCCTCGTGACAGCCGCCCTCGGCCTGCTCGCCCTGCTCGCGCTGGCGTTCGGTGCGAGGTTCGTCCTCGGCACCTCGGAGATCCGGGTCCAGCCGGGCGTGACCCCCTCCGGACCACCGCTGGGGCCGGGCGCGCTCGGCGAGCCGGTGGCGGTGGCGGACGTCTCGGCCGCCGTGGGCTTCGAGGTGGCGCTCCCGACCGGACCGGTCCCGGACGAGGCGTACGTCGTCTCGACCCCCGATGGCCCGGCGGCCCTGCTCGCCTGGAACGCGGGCGTCCGGTACCCCGCCCTGCCCGAGACGCCCTGGGGACTCGCCCTGCTGCAGACGACCGGAGACGGGGAGAACGTCCTGAAGACGGTGGACCGCTTCGAGGACCTCCGCGAGGTCCGGGTGGGCGGGCGACCCGCGTTCTGGATCGACGCCCCCCACCAGCTGCTCGTGGCGACGGAAGCCGGCACCCAGGCCTTCTCGGTCGAGGGCAACGTCCTCATCTGGACCGAGGGCGCCGTCACCTACCGGATGGAGACCACGCTCCGGCTCCGACCGGCGATCGCGCTCGCCGAGACCGTCGGCTAGAGGAACCGACCGGCGCCCGCCGGTGTAGGAAGGTCGACCCTGCGGGGAGGAGGCGACATGACCCGACGATCGATCCTGGTCCTGGCGGCGACCGCGCTCTGCGCGCTCACCCTGCCCCCCGCGCCCGCGATGGCCGGCGGCGGATGCCACGAGGGCGCCACGACGGGAAACGGCGACACCGTCGAGATGAAGGGCGCGTGCTTCACGCCCACCACCCTGCACGTCGAGCCCGGCGACACCGTGTCGTTCGTGAACCTCGACGCGATGACCCACAACGTCGGCGGCGGCCAGTGGGGCAACTTCGACGACATGACCCAGGGCGACGCCTTCACGGCGACGTTCGCCGCCGAGGGCATCTTCCCGTACGCCTGCTCGTATCACCCGGGGATGGCCGGCGCCATCGTGGTCGGGGATGGGGCGGGCGCCGGCAACGGCGAGGAGGTCACCGTGGCGTCGTACGAGGCGCCGGCGGCCTCTCCGCAGGTGGAGATCCGCACGGTGGCCGGGTCGCCCACGGGCGACGGCTCGAACCCGGTCGGATGGATCGCGGCGGGGGCGGCCGGTCTCGTGATCGGCCTCGGCGCCGGGACCTTCGGCCGGCGGCGCTCGGAGCGGGATCGCGCGGCCGGGTAGGACGGCCCTCACGTCGAGACCGAGATCCCCGCCTGCTGCAGCTGCAGCTGGAAATCGTGCGGGCTCGTCGAGGCGGCGAGCGCGGCGTCGACGGAGACCCGGCCCTCCCGCACCAGGTGGAGCAGGCTCTGGTCGAACGTCACCATGCCGTAGTACCCGCCGTCGGCGATCACCTCGTGGATCTCGGCAGTCTTGTCCGGGTCGGCGATCCGCTCGGCGACCCGCCCGTTGTTCACGAGGATCTCGTGACAGGGGTGGAGCCCGCCGTCCACGGTCGGCACCAGGCGCTGACAGACGATGCCCTTGAGCGCGCCGGCGAGCGTGAGGCGGATCTGCGCCTGCTGGTGCGGCGGGAAGAAGTCGACGACCCGGTTGACGGTCTCGGTCGCATCCACGGTGTGCAGGGTGGAGAGCACGAGGTGGCCGGTCTCCGCCGCCTGGAGCGCCGCGCGGACGGTCTCGGTGTCGCGCATCTCGCCGATCAGGATCACGTCGGGGTCCTGGCGGAGCGCGGCCCGCAGGGCGGAGAGGAAGCTCTCCGTGTCGTTGCCGATCTCCCGCTGGTTGATCGACGCGACGTCGTCACGGAACAGGACCTCGATCGGGTCCTCGATCGTCACGATGTGGCACTGCCGGACGTGGTTGAGGTTCTCGATCATTGCGGCGAGCGTGGTCGTCTTGCCCGAGCCCGTCGGCCCGGTGACGAGGACGAGGCCGCGGTGCTCCTCGGAGAGCGAGCGGATCGTCTCGGGCAGGTGCATCTCGGCGAACGAGGGACCGCCGAATCGCAGCTTGCGGAAGACGGCGGAGACCGCCTCTC
>JBOGVL010000346.1:0-3103 GCA_050692535.1 Actinomycetota bacterium
AGCTTCGTCGGCGACCACCTCGAGATCTCCTTCGTCCGGGCGTCGACGCCCGACGCGGCGGAGGGGGGGAGGAGGACACGTGCCTGAGACAGGGACCGGCTCCGCGCGGCGCCCGCCGCAGACGAACGCCCCCCCGCCGCCCGACGCTTCCGAGGGCGAGACGAGGACGCTCGTCTGCAACGTCGCCTTCTGTCCGATCTGCATGGCCGTGACGGCCGCCCAGGGGGCGGCGCCGGATGCGGTCGAGCACCTGCTGAAGGCCGCGCGCGAGTTCTTCCTCGCGGCCCGCGCCGTCATCGACGTTCGAGGAGACCATCTCGAGGGTGAACGGGGGTCCAAGCGGGCCACGTTCGAGAAGATCGACATCGCATGACCGGTCTCGACCGCGGGCGGCTGCGCGAGCTGGCCGACTGGGACGGCGGCGTCGCGCCGATCACGTCCGTGTACCTCACGGTCGACGGCCGCAGGTACCCGCGGAAGACGGACTACGAGGTGCGCCTGGACGAGCTGCTACGCCGCGCCCGGTCCCGGGCCGAGAGGCTCGACCGGGACTCCGCGCGGTCGGTCCAGGACGACGTCGCCGCGATGTCGGCGTTCGTCCGCGACGAGCTCGACCGGCGGGACACCAGAGGGCTCGCGATGTTCTCGTCCCACGCGGCCGGACGGTGGGACGTCGTGCAGGTTCCCCGACCGGTCCGGGACCGCGCCACCGTCGCCCCGCAGGCGGACCTGCTCCCGCTGGAGGCGCTCCTGGAGACGTACCGCCCCACGTGTGCCGCGCTGGTCGACTACGCGGGTGCCCGGTTGTTCCTGGTCGATCTGGGTCGGATCGACGAGGTGTCCGACGTCCGAGACGACGTGCCGAACCGCCACGAGCAGGGCGGGCGCGCGCAGATGCGGATGCAGCGACACGTCGACGACCATCGCACGAAGCACTTGAAGCACGTCGCCGAGGACCTCTTCGCGCTCTGGCGCCGCCGGCCGTTCGAGCACCTGGTGTTGGCCGGGCCGGCGGAGGCGCATCACGAGCTCGAGCCCTGCCTCCACGACTATCTTCGCCGACGCGTCCGCGCGAGCGTGACCTTGCCGATCACGGCGACCGGCGCCGAGGTGCTGGCTCGCGTGCTCCAGGTCGAGGAGGCCGAGGAGCGGGAGCGCGAGCGCTCGGCGTTCGACCGGCTGGCGCGAGCTTCGGCGGCCGGCGATCACGGCGCGGCCGGCCTCGAGGCCACCTTGGAGGCCCTTGGGGGCGGTCGCGTGGGGGAGCTCGTCGTGTCGATCGACCTGTCCGCGCCGGGATCCGTCTGCCGCGTCTGCGGACGCCTGGCGACGACCGTGCGATCGTGCCCGGGCTGCGGCGGGCGGACGGATCCGGTGCCCGACGTCGTCGAGGCCGCCGTGACCACGGCCTTCCGCAACGGGTCACGGGTCGAGACCATCCTTGGCGACGGGCTCGAGCCCCTCGGCGGGATCGGCGCGCTGCTGCGGTTCTGAGACGCCGCGGAGGAGGGCTGGTGGGGGTCGGCGAGGCGGTCGGTATCGACGTCGGCGGGACGAAGATCAACGCGCTCCGGGTCGCCCGCGACGGCGAGATCGTCGACCGAAAGAGCGTCCCCACGCCGGCCGACGACGAGGAGGCGACGCTCTCGGCGATGATCGACCTCGCCCGGGCGTTGCTCACCGACGACGTCCTGGCGGTCGGCGCCGGCGCGGCGGGGTTGATCGACGTCTCCGACGGCGTGCTGCGGTTCGCGCCCAACCTCGCCTGGCGCGAGCTCCCCATCGCGGCGCGGATGCGCCAGGCCCTCGACCTGCCCTGTCAGGTCGACAACGACGCGAACGCGGCGGCGTACGGCGAGTACCGGTTCGGGGCGGGGCGGGGCTTTCGGCACATGCTCCTCGTCGCGGTCGGCACGGGGATCGGCGGCGGGATCGTCTCGGACGGCCGGCTGTTCCGCGGGGCGCACGGGTTCGCGGCGGAGATCGGCCACATCATCGTCGAGCCGGGCGGGCCGCGGTGCGGATGCGGCAACCTCGGCTGCTGGGAGCAGGTCGCGGCGGGGCGCGCGATCGACCGGCTGGGCCGCGAGGCCGCCCGCGAGCACCCGAGCTCGATCCTCATGCGGCTGGCGGGCGGGGATCCCGACGACGTCGCGGGACGGGTCGTCACCGAGGCCGCGCGGCAGGGGGACGGGCAGGCTCTCCGGGTGCTCGACCGTGTGGGCCGGCGGCTGGGTCAGGGCATCGCCGGCCTCGTGAACATCCTGGATCCGCAGATCGTCGTCGTCGGCGGCGGCGCGATGGCCGCCGGCGACCTCCTGCTGGACCCCGCACGGGCGGCGTTCCTGGACGCCGTCGAGGGTCCGGACCATCGCCCTCGGATCCCGATCGTCGCCGCGGAGCTCGGCCCCGATGCGGGCGCCGTGGGGGCGGCGGCGCTCGCGCTGGAGGAGCTCGGACGCATGCGATCGTGAGCCCGATGCGGATCGGGCTCGTCCTGCCCATGGCATCCGGAGACGCCCGCCGCGTGGTGGCATTCGCCCTTCGCGCGGAGGAGCTGGGCTTCGACGGTCTCTTCGCGTTCGACCATCTGTTCCCGCCCGGCGCCCCGGCCGACCGGCCCGTGCTCGAGGCTTTTTCGACGCTCGCCGCCGTCGCCGCCGCCACGAGTCGCGTCCGGATCGGCACGCTCGTCACGCGTGGGTCGCTCCGCCCCGCCGGCCTGCTCGCGAAGCTGGCGGCCACGATTGACGACGTGAGTGACGGTCGGTTCGTGCTCGGCATCGGGACGGGTGACGCGCTCAGCAGGCCCGAGCACGTCGCCTTCGGGCTGCCCTCTCTGGATGCCGAGGCGCGTCGTGAACATCTGCTCGAGACCGTGCGCGCGGTGCGGGCGCTGTTCCGCGGTGAGCACTTCGCCGGCGGGCAGCACGTGCCGGCGGTCGAGGGGCCGCTGCTGCCGCCGACGAGAAGCGACGGCGGCCCGCCGGTCTGGATCGGCGGGGTGTCCGAGGGCGCGGTTCGGGTGGCGGCACGCGAGGCGGACGGGTGGAACGGTTGGTCGCTGGACGTGACGTCCTTCGCGGCGCGGGCGGCCCTGCTC
>JBOGVL010000347.1:0-3089 GCA_050692535.1 Actinomycetota bacterium
CATCGGCTTCGAGCTTCAGCTCGAGGTCGATGGGCCTGATCGTGCGGGGGTCTTCGAGCTGGAAGTAGCGGCGGACGTGCTCGGCGGCGTCGGCGTGGAAGGCGTCCCACTCCTCGGTCGACAGCTCGAGCTCGGTGAACTCGGGGTCGTCGGCGAAGAAGAGCCGGGACTGATCGAGGTCGGCCAGGGCCGCTTCGACCGTGCGGTCGGCGGGAGGCCGGAGCATCAGCAGTTCGAGCGCCTTGTGGACGAGGGTGCCCTTGGTGGTCCACGGAGAGGGGGGCTCGGGGAGCCGGTCGACGTAGGAGAAGCGGAACGCGAGGGGACAGTCCTTGAAGCTGCTCACCGCACTCGGCGACAGCGAACGGGGATAGGAAAGGCCCACGCTCGGAACATACAACCGGGGTGTGACAGTGACGCGGATTCTCCCTTAGCGTCGGCCCATGAGAATCGACGGGACACTGATGGCGCCGGACCTCCGGGAGGCGGGGCCGGCCGCCCGCGAGCTCGAGGAGATGGGCTACGACGGGATCCTCTCGGCGGAGACCAACCACGACCCGTTCTTTCCACTCGTCCTCGCCGCCGAGCACACCGAACGCATCGAGATCGGCACCGGGATCGCGGTGGCCTTCGCCCGGAACCCGATGGTGCTGGCCAACATCGGTTACGACCTCCAGGCGTACTCGCAGGGCCGGTTCATCCTCGGCCTCGGGAGCCAGATCAAGGCGCACATCGAGAAACGGTTCTCGATGCCGTGGTCGCACCCGGCGGATCGGATGCGGGAGCTCATCCTCGCCCTGCGGGCGATCTGGTCGGCCTGGGATACCGGCGGGCGGCTCGAGTTCCGCGGCGACTACTACCGCCACACGTTGATGACGCCGTTCTTCAGCCCGGGGCCGAATCCCCACGGCCCGCCGAAGGTCTTCCTCGCGGCGGTGGGAGAGAGGATGACCGAGGTTGCCGGGGAGGTCGCCGACGGCATCCTGCTCCACGGGTTCACCACCGAGCGCTACGTCCGCGAGGTGACCATGCCCGCGCTCGAGCGCGGACTCGCCAAGTCGAGCCGGGCGCGCGCCGATTTCGAGGTGTCGTGCCCGGTATTCGTGGTCACCGGGACCAACGACGCCCAGATCGAGAACGCGCGGCAGCAGACGAACCAGCAGATCGCGTTCTACGGATCGACGCCCGCGTACCGGCCCGTCCTCGACCTGCACGGTTGGGGCGATCTGCAGACGGACCTCAATCGACTCTCGAAGCAGGGCCAGTGGGTCGAGATGGGCGAGCTCATCGATGACTCGGTCCTCACCACGTTCGCGGTCGTTGCCGAGCCCGAAGAGGTTCCCGGCGCGATCAAGTCGCGCTACGGCGACCTCTTGGACCGCCTGAGCTTCTACGCGCCGTACAAGACGGACCGTGACCGGTGGCGCCCGATCTTCGCCGAGTTGAAGACGTGAGCGCGTCGTGAGCACCGACATCGACGCCTGGGAGCGCCGCGGCGTTCGTCGCCAGGTACGCGGCGATTCGATCTTCGTCATCGACGAGCCGGCTCAGGACCCGGGCGGGGTGCCGGTGCTCGTGCTGCACGGGTTCCCCACCTGCTCCTATGACTGGGAGCCGGTACTGGCTGCGCTCTCGGCTGCACACCGGGTCGTCGTTCCGGACCTGCTCGGCTACGGGTTCTCGGCCAAGCCCGACCGCGGATATTCGCTGTTCGACCAGGCCGACCTGGTCGAGGAACTGGCGGCCGCGCTCCGTCTCGACGAAGTCGCGCTGGTCACACACGACATGGGCGACTCGGTCGGTGGGGAGATCGTCGCACGCGATCTCGACGGCCGGCTCTCGTTCCGCATTGCGCGCCGGGTGGTGACCAACGGGTCGATCTACCTCGACCTCGCCCAGCTCACCGACGGACAGAAGCTGCTGCTGTCGCTCCCCGACGAAAAGCTCCCCGCCGACGCGGCACCGAACGCCGAGGCGCTGGCCGCGGCGTTGCGGGCAACCCTGGCGCAGAACAGCCTCGTCGCCGACGACGTGTTGGCGGCGCACGCTGCGCTCCTAACCCGCGACGGTGGCAACTGTCTCCTGCCCCGCCTCATCCGCTACATCGAGGAACGCCGCGTCCACGAAGGGCGTTGGACCGGGGCCATCGAACGGCATCCCGCACCGCTCACGGTTGTGTGGGGGGACGCGGACCCGATCGCGGTGTGGCCGATGGCGGAGCGACTACAGGGCGCCCGAGCCGACGCCACCGTCGTCCGCCTGCGCGGTGTCGGGCACTACCCGATGCTCGAGACTCCTGAGCGCTTCGCGGACGCGGTTGTCGGCGCGCTCTCCTAGCGAGACTTCAGGGCGCCTCGAGCTGGCGGTCGATCCAGCGTTCGAGCGCGGGACCGCTCTCGAACGAGGAGATCAGCGCGTAGCGGGGTTCCGAACCCGTGTGCACGACGACGTGCCAGAGACGTTGGGTGTCGACGACGAACTGTGACCCCCGATGGAGCGGCACGCGCTGCTCGGTTGCGGGGTCGGGGAGCCCGTCCGGACCCTGCTCCATGAGGCACATGTAGCTCTCGGGGTTGTCGGTGAGCTCGAGCCAGCCGCGCACCACCCAACCCTCGTCTTCGGGGTTGAAGCGGTTGTTGTCATCGCGGTGGATCTGGCCCAGCGCGGTCTCGCGATCCTGGGGCTCGAGCTTGATCACGCGTACCCGGCCGAAGTCGGCCCCGACCGATTCGACGTACCTGACGATCGAAGGGCAGAGCCGACCGTTGGAAGTGATGCGACCGCCCTTGTCGGGGCGCTCGTCGCCCGGCTTCCAGAATCCGCGGCACTCGAGCTCGCCGTCGGCGGTGGCAACCGGCGCGAAATTCGTGTCGCCGCCACTCTTCCAGTCCATGTACTGGAGGACCATGTACTCGGACTCGGGAATCGGGTCGGCGAGGTCACGGAGGCGCACGACCCCGCGTTCTGCGAGCACCTCGACGCGCGGATGCGGCGTGGAGCGCGGGATGTCCGTCGACCAGTGCGGAGCTTCGACGAGCGGCACAGCACCCAGTCTACGGAGCCGGTCAGGCGACCAGACGAACTAGAGG
>JBOGVL010000348.1:0-3063 GCA_050692535.1 Actinomycetota bacterium
AGGGTCATGACCGCACAGCGCCATGCCACCGTGGCCGGGCTCGGTTCGGTCCTGCCCGAGCGGATCGTCCCCAACGCGGAGTTCGAACGGCTCGTCGACACCACCGACGAGTGGATCCGCGAACGGACCGGCATCGGAGAGCGCCACTTCGCCGCCGACGACGAGGTGACGTCCGATCTCGCCGTCGCGGCGGCACGGCTGGCGCTGGACACCGCGGGGATCGCCGCCGAGCAGCTCGACCTGATCGTCTGCGCGACCCTCACGCCCGACACCCCCATCCCCGCGACGGCGGTCTGGATCCAGCGCAAGCTCGGCATCGCGGCCCCCGCGTTCGACGTGAACGCCGCGTGCGCCGGCTTCTCATACGCGTTCTCGACGGGCACCGCGTTCATCGAGTCGGGGCAGGCGGAGACGATCCTGGTCATCGGCGCGGAGGTCCTCTCGCGCGTGATGGACTACCGGGACCGCACGACGTGCGTGCTCTTCGGCGACGGCGCCGGCGCGCTGGTGCTGCGTCCGTCGGGGAGCCCCGGCGTGTTCGGCTCCGTCCTGGGCGCCGACGGCCGGGCGGCCGAGATCCTGATCATCCCGGCCGGCGGAACGTTGCACCCCGCGTCGCACGAGACCGTCGACGCCCGGGACCATTCGATCCGGATGCCCAAGGGGCGGGAGGTCTTCAAGCGCGCCGTCGTCGAGATGGCGAGCGCCTGCCGCGAGCTCCTCGAGAAGTCGGGCTTCACGCCGGACGACGTCGACCTGCTGATCCCCCACCAGGCCAACGCGCGGATCATGATCGCGGTCGCCGAGCGCCTGGGGATCGGCATGGACCGCGCGGTCGTCGACGTCGAGACCGTGGGCAACACCTCGGCCGCCTCGATCCCGATCGCCCTCGACCGCGCCTGGCGCGGCGGCCGCGTCCGGGAGGGCGACCTCGTCCTGCTGACCTCGTTCGGCGCCGGGCTCGCCTGGGGCGCCAACCTGATCCGCTGGACCGGGCCGGGGGCCCCGTGAGCGAGCAGCGCTCCAACGTCGCGGTCGTCACCGGCGGCTCTCGCGGGATCGGTCGGGCCTGCGCCGAGGCGCTCGGCGTGGCCGGCTGGAAGGTCGGCATCGGCTACCGGACGAGCGACACCGATGCGAAGGAGACGCTCGAGGCGATCAGGCGCGCGGGCGGCGACGGCGCGATCGTCCGCCTGGACACGCTCGACGAGACATCGGTGACCGACGCCTTCCGGGAGATCAGCGAGACGCTCGGGCCCGTGACCGGTCTGGTCAACAACGCCGGGTACTCCAAGGACGGGCTGCTGATCACCTACGACATGGACGCCTACGCGCGAACGATGGACACCAACGTCCGGGGGGCCTACCTCTGCAGCCGCGCGGCGATGCGCGGGATGCTGCGAGCTCGCTGGGGACGGATCGTCAACCTGTCGTCGGCCGTCGCGATCCGGGGCAACGCCGGTCAGACGGCCTACGCGGCCTCCAAGTCGGCACTCATCGGGATCACGAAGTCACTTGCCCGGGAGGTCGGGGGCAAGGGCATCACGGTGAACGCGATCTGTCCCGGCCTGCTGGACACCGAGATGACGTCACACCTCACGGACGAGGCTCGGGCGTTCTACCTGGACCAGACCCCACTGGGGCGTGCGGCGAGACTCGAGGAGGTGGGCGGCGTCGTGCGCTTCCTCATGTCGCCCGAGGCCTCGTACGTGAACGGCGTCGTCCTCCCCGTCGACGGAGGCCTGACGGCGTAGCGGCGGGGCCCTAGCATGGGCGGCCGCAACCAGGGGAAGACAGGAGGAACAAAAGGATGGACAAGGCAGACATCGAGTCCCGGGTCCGCAAGGTCCTCGCCGAGCAGCTCGCGGTGGACGAGGCGCAGGTCGTCCCGGACGCCCGATTCGCGGAGGACCTCAACGCGGATTCGCTCGACCTGGTCGAGGCGGTGCTCGCCCTCGAGGAGGAGTGGAACATCGACATCCCCGAGGAGGAGATGGAGGGCGTGAAGACGGTCGGACAGGCCGTCACCCTCGTCGAGCAGAAGCTGGGGGTCTCCTAGCGGCCCCATGGGCGAGCGAGTCGTCGTCACCGGCATCGGTCCCGTCACACCCGTCGGCACGGGTGTCACCGACTTCTGGACCGGGCTGACGTCCGGCCGCAACGGGATCCGAACGATCACGGCGTTCGACACCGACGACCTTCCCGTGACGGTCGCGGGCGAGGTCCCGGACTTCGACCCGAGCCCGTGGCTCGACGCGAAGGAGATCCGGCGGATGGACCGCTTCTCGCACTATGGGGTCGCGGCGGCCGCGCTCTGCTGGGAGGACGCGGGCAAGCCCGAGGTCCCGTCCGAGCGGGCGGGCGTCGTGTTCGCGACCGGGATCGGCGGCATCGCGACCCTCCTCGCGCAGCACAGCGTCCTGCTCGAGAAGGGCCCCGGCCGTGTCTCGCCGTTCATGGTCCCGGCCCTGATGGCCAACGCCGCGGCCGGCCACATCGCGATGCGGCTCGGCTTCACCGGCCCGAACCTCTGCACGGTCTCGGCCTGTTCCTCCTCCAACCACGCGATCGGCGAGGCGATGCGGTACATCCGGGACGGCTACCTCGATCTCTGCATCGCGGGCGGGGCGGAGGCCGCGACGCTGCCGCTCACGGTCGCCGCGTTCGCGCAGATGACGGCGCTGACGAAGAACCGGGACCCGGAGACGGCCTCACGTCCGTTCGACAAAGCCCGCGACGGCTTCGTCCTGTCGGAGGGCGCATGCTCGCTGGTTCTCGAGTCCGAGGGCCACGCCCGGGCCCGCGGCGCGCGGGTCTATTGCGAGGTCGCAGGGTACGGGGCCTCCGACGACGCGTTCCACATCACCGCGCCGGACCCCAAGGGTTCGGGCGCGGCCCTCGCGATGACGTGGGCGCTTCGCGACGCCGGCGAGGAGCCGGCCGCCGTCTCGTACGTGAACGCACACGGCACGTCGACCCAGCTCAACGACGCGGCGGAGACGGCCGCGATCAAGGCCGCGCTCGGCGACGAGGTCGCGCACGAGATCCCGGTCTCGTCCACCA
>JBOGVL010000349.1:0-3010 GCA_050692535.1 Actinomycetota bacterium
ACCCATTCGTCGCGGCGAACGGTGAATCGCCGGTCCCCTTCGGCGATCGGCAAGACGCCGGACCGGACGAGGATCAACTCGTGCACGGGCAGCACCCGATCCGCATGCCGAGACATCAGGCCCGGAGCGTGCACGCCTGCCTCGAGGACGGGCGTCTGCGCTTGCCGGCTCCTGGTGGAGAGGAGGTCATTCGCCACGGGTCGGAATCGTACCCTGGGAGGTCGGACCAGACCCTCGTTTCGAGTCGTTAGGCAGGATAGCGTCGCCGCCAAGGAGTCGGAATCGACTCCGAATGGGAGGACCCGCCATGCTCGACGCTCGGCAGCTCGCCCAGTTCCACCGCGACGGCCTGTTGGTGATCCGAGGTGTCTTCGCCGACGAAGAGGTCGGCTCGCTCCGGAAGGCGGCCGACCAGGTGACGGAGGAGGCCCTCGCCGGCAACGGCAGCGGGCACGGCTATCGCATGGTCGACGGGCATCGCCGGTACTACCGCACCGACGGCGTCCTGTGGGAGCGGCATCCGGCGTTCCGGATCGCGACGGTCAACCCCGACTTGCTCTCGGCGGTCGGCCAGTGCCTCGGACAGCCGTTCATGCCCATCAACGACTCGCTGGTCGTCAAGCTCCCTCACTCGGGAGTGGCGATCCCTTGGCACCAGGACCCCCCCTACGAAGGCCCGGACGGTCTGGCCGAGACGTTCGGGACTCCCAACTTCGACTGTGACATCTATCTCGACGATGCGACCGTCGACAATGGCTGCCTGTACGGCCTGGCCGGCTACCACCTCGCCGGACATGTGGAGGTGGAGCGTTTCGCCGAGGACGCCCTCTACGAGCGGCGCGACGCCGTCCCGCTGGAGCTGGCACCCGGCGACGTGCTCTTGCACGCGATCAGCGCGCCGCACGGGTCCAGGCCGAACGACTCCGACACGCTGCGACGCATCTTCTACGTCCACTACATGGTCCGCGAGGTGCTGGAGACGCTCCATCCGGAGTGGGTCGGGACCAAGCGCGGTTTCGCGAGAGACGACATCGGATGGGCGCGGGCGATGGTGGAGGAGCGAGCACGCGCGGGGTTCTCGGCACTCCACGAGACGAGGGTCGAGCTCACGCCGGACGGGTTCGTTTTCGGCGGCGAGCCCCTCTCGCCTCCTCGCCACTGGGAGACGCTCATCGCCACGAGCACCACCGGGCAGATCCGAACGGCCAAGACGCTGACCTCCTGAGCGGCCCCGTCGGGCGGCTCAGCGGCGAGGCGGCCGCGGCGCCGCCGACCCGACGAACTCGAACGCTTCGGAGGCGAGCGGAGCCCACTGGCGGCCGCGCCGCGCCGAGACCGTGACCCACTCCTTCATCCGCCGGCCGTGACCGGGGTCGAATTTGGTACCGGCGCCCGACTCGACGAGCTGATCGACCCGGTCCTTGGGAAGCTTCACGACGAGCTCCCCTTCGACGAGCATCGCGAAGACCTTGCCCCCCACCCGGAGACCGGGAGACGCGCCGAAGCCGGTGCCGCCGCTCACGGCCGGGTCGCCGAGGAAGCGATCGGCGACCCGCTCGAACAGCTCGTCCGCCCTGCCCATCCCGCCGCCTAGACCCGGCGGCGGTAGCGGGAGATCGCCAACGGAACGAACACGGCCAGGATCACCGCCATCGAGATGATCGACTTGGTCACGGGCTGCGCGACCGGGCCGCCCAGCATGAGTCCCCGAGCCGAGTCGATCACCGAGCTCACGGGGTTCACCTTGACGAAGGCCTGCAGCCACCCGGGCATGGTGTCGGGGTCAGCGTACGCCGAGCTCGCGAACGTGAGTGGCAAGACGATCATGAAGATCCAGGTGCTCACGGACTCCGTGGTTCGGGCCGCGATGCCGATGAAGGCCATCGGCCAGCACATCACCAGACCGAACGCGGTCACGAGCACGAGCGCGCCCAGCGCACCGCCGACGCCGCCCCCGAACCGGAATCCGAGGATGACGCCGAGCGTGGTGATGATCAGGATGGTCCAGACGATGCGTACGCCGTCGGCGAGGATGCGACCGCTGATCACGGCCGAGCGCGCGATCGGCAGGGATCGGAACCGATCGATGACCCCCCGCTGAAAGTCGACGTTCAGCGCGATCGCCGTCGTGAAGGGCAGGAACGCGACCGCGCCTACGATGTTCCCCGGCAGGGCGAACTGGAGGTACTCGCGGCTGGTGCCCGCGATCGCGCCGCCGAACACGTACACGAACAGGACCAGAAACATCACCGGCTGGAGGGTCATCTCCACCAGCTGCTCGGGCGTCGCCTTGATGTGCAGCAGGTAGCGGCGGGCGATCGACAATGTGTTCGACACGGCGTTGGCGTGTCCGACGCTCGTCAGGGTGACGGCGCTCATGCCGTGCTCCTTTCCTTGGTCGGTTCGTCGTCCGGGTTGTCCTCGGCGAGATGGCCGGTGACGGCGAGGAACACCTCGTCCAGACTCGGGCGGCGCAGAGAGAGGTCGTCGACCGCGATGCCCTCGTCGTCCAGCCGCCGGACCACCTGGCCGAGCGCCGATCGATCGGCGATCGAGACCGTGACCAGCTGCCCGTCGCTGTAGGGGGACTCGCCATCCTTGGCGAACTCGCCCAGGATCTTCTCGATCATGCCCAGCTCGGCCGGGTCGGCCGGCCGAGCCTCGAGCACTTGCCCCCCGATGCGGGTCTTGAGCTGTGCCGGCGTGCCCGCCGCGATCACCCGGCCGTGGTCGATGACGACGACCTCGTCGGCGAGCCGGTCGGCCTCCTCCAGGTACTGCGTGGTGAGCAGGACGGTCGTTCCCTCGGCGACGAGGGTGCGGATCATGCCCCAGAGCGTGAGGCGGCTCCGCGGGTCGAGCCCAGTCGTCGGCTCGTCCAAGTACAGGAAGCGGGGGCGGCCGACGAGGCTCGCCGCAAGGTCCAGCCGTCGCCGCATCCCGCCCGAGTAGGCCTTGACGACCTTGCCCGCTGCGTCGGCGAGGTCGAAGGCATCGAGGAGCTCCGCGG
>JBOGVL010000350.1:0-3001 GCA_050692535.1 Actinomycetota bacterium
GGGCCTGTTCGAGCTCGGCGTGCCCGTCCTGGGCATCTGCTACGGGCACCAGCTCATGGCCCGGGCGCTCGGCGGCGAGGTCGAGGCGACCGGGCAGCGGGAGTACGGGGGGACGGCGCTCCACGTGGGCGAGCGGGGTACGCTCCTGGTGGACCTGGGCGATCGGGAACAGGTCTGGATGAGCCACGGCGACGCGGTGACCCGGGCGCCCGAGGGGTTCCGGGTCACGTCGCGCACCGATCAGATCCCGATCGCCTCGATGGAGGACCGCGACCGGGGGCTGTTCGCGGTGCAGTTCCACCCGGAGGTGGCCCACACGCGGAAGGGGACCGCGATCATGAAGCGGTTCCTGTTCGACGGGTGCGGGCTGCTCCCGGAGTGGACGCCGGCCAACGTGATCGAGCGCGGCGTGGCCGCGATCCGCGAGCAGGTCGGCGACGCGGCCGTCCTGTGCGCGCTCTCGGGCGGCGTGGACTCCGCCGTGGCGGCGCTCCTCGTGCACAAGGCGATCGGCGACCGGCTGACGTGTGTGTTCGTCGACACGGGCCTCCTCCGCGAGGGCGAACCCGAGCAGGTGGAGGAGACGTTCGGGCGGCACTTCAAGGTCCCGCTGGTCCACGTGAAGGCGGCGGACCGGTTCCTCGGCAGGCTCGCGGGCGTCGTCGACCCCGAGGACAAGCGCAAGCGGATCGGCGAGGAGTTCATCCGCGTGTTCGAGGAGACCGCCCGCGAACACCGCGACGCGCGCTTCCTCGTGCAGGGGACGTTGTACCCCGACGTGATCGAGAGCGGCTCGGACACGGCCGCGACCATCAAGAGTCACCACAACGTCGGTGGCCTGCCCGAGGACATGGACCTCGAGCTCGTCGAGCCCCTGCGCGACCTGTTCAAGGACGAGGTCCGATCCCTGGGCGCCGAGCTCGGCCTGCCGGAGGAGGTCGTGCACCGCCAGCCGTTCCCGGGACCCGGCCTCGCCGTGCGCATCGTCGGTGAGATCACCGTCGACCGCCTGCAGATGGTTCGCGCGGCCGACCACGTCGTGCGCGAGGAGATCCGGCGGGCCGGCCTCGAACGGGAGACGTGGCAGGCGTTCTGCGTGCTCCTCGCCGACGTCCGGAGCGTCGGGGTCATGGGCGACGGTCGGACGTACCAGCACCCGGTGATCCTTCGAGCCGTCACCAGCGAGGACGCGATGACCGCGGATTGGGCGCGGCTGCCCCTCGAGGTCCTCGACCGGATCTCGAGCCGCGTGGTGCGGGAGGTGCCCGGCGTGAACCGCGTGGCCTACGACGTGACGTCGAAGCCGCCCGGCACGATCGAGTGGGAGTGAGCGACCCGTTCCGAGAACGATCACCGGCTTCGTACTGTATGGCGGCATGACCATCTTCGAGCGTTGGCGGCGGCTCGCCGTGGCGGTCGTCGCCCTCGCGATCGCCGCGGGCGCGTGCGAGGGGGGCGACGGCGCGGGCTCGGCCGCGGCGATGTCCGCGACACCGGCGTCGGGAACTCCCTCCCCCTCGTCGTCGAGCGAGTTCGTGCGGGTGGGGGGAGCGCCCGCGCGGATCGAGGATCAGACGATCGACGATCCCACCCTGCTCCCGTACCCGTTCATGTCGCCGACGCCGCCGCCCACCGCGTCGGCGCTCGACGGCACGTACCTGCGGACGATGACGCTCCGCGACGTCGGCGGAGCCCGGGTCGGGCTCCCGTTCCGGTGCCTACGCTGCCCGCCGTTCCGGATCGACGCGGGCGTGAGCACGCTCATCTTCACGCGCGGCGCCTACTACCTCCATCACCAGCTCTCGGGCTTCCGCACGATGGGGAGCTTCGTCGTGGAGGGCGACCGGGTCACGCTCTTCAACGACGCGAACTGCCCGCAGACCCCCGGTGTGTACGCCGTCGACGCGACCCCGCACGGGCTCCGGTTCCGGGTGATCGAGGACGACTGCCCCTTCAGCGGGGAGCGGGCGCTGGACCTGATGGTGCGCCCGTGGACGCGCGTCTCCGCATGCGTCCGGCGCATCCAGAACCTGTGGCCGGGCGAGGTCGCCTGCTGATCGCGGCCGCGACCGGGTTCAACCGACGCGTTCGGCGAAGACGACCAGACGCTCCGCGGCGGAGAACCGCGGGTGGCACGTGGTGAGGATCAGGGTCGGCCGCTCGGTGTCGTGCAGGACGGCGCCGTTCGAGGGTTCGATGATCCGGGAGCCCGTGACCCGGTAGTCGAAGACCCCGTACTCGGTGGCGAGGACGATCCGGTCGCCGGCCTCGACCTCGTTCAGCGACCAGAAGGGTGCCCCGTACGTCGTCCGGTGGCCGGCGATCCCGACCCGGCCGTCGGACTCCCAGGGATAGGACGTGTCCGTGTAGTGCCCGGGACCCTTCTTGAGCGACTCGGTGTCCGTCCCCTCGACCACCACGTAATCGAGGTCGATCGTCGGGATCCGAAGGATCGCGACGGCTCGGCCCGGGACCCGGGCCACCCGGACCGGCGCCTCCCCGGGTGCCTTCGTCGCGACACGCTGCTCGAACCCGGGCCGAAGGTCGTTCTGAGCCGCCCGGGTCGCGAACCCGGTTCCCCAGAGCTGCCACCAGGCGTACCCGCCCAGGCCCAGGGCGAGGGCGATGCAGAGCAGCCCCACGATCCGGAGCACGCGCCCCCGTCGCCGGCGCCGGCCGTGCATGGCCTTGCGCAGGTCGGGGAGGGAGTCCTCGTCCCAGGTCCGGGTGTCGGTCACGTGAGAAGTGTCGCAGCTTCGGCGCTCACACTTGAGCGCAGGCGCCCGGCAGCGACTCGGCGGGTCCGGACCCGGCCGTAGGATGAGGGCCCGATGTCGGCGCCCTCCGCGTTGCTCGAGCACCTGAACCCGATCCAGGCCGAGGCCGTCCTCCACACCGAGGGCCCGATCCTGATCGTGGCGGGCGCCGGGTCGGGGAAGACGCGGGCGCTCACGCACCGGATCGCGTACCTGATCCGTGAGCGGGACGTGAGTCCCTACGC
>JBOGVL010000351.1:0-2987 GCA_050692535.1 Actinomycetota bacterium
ACAGCCCAGGCGCGCGGGGATCATCGCTCCCACCTGCCCAGCGGTGCGGGTCCTGATCACGATTCCCCACTCCCGGAGTCGGAATTGCACCTGCAACGGTAGGGGCCGACCCGCGCCGGTGTCAAGGAGGCGTGCCGACCTCCGCGATCCCGTGGACCTGGTCCCGCTCGGACGCGCTGAGTCGCCGGAGCGGGGGCCGAACGTCTGGCCGCACGGGCACGCCGCGACCCGCGAGGATCTCCTTCAGCGCGGCCTGGAACGGGAGCGGCGCCAGCAGTCGGCGGAGCTCGGAGGCGAGGGCTCCGGCCCGTGCGGTGCGCTCGTGCACGAGCTCGGCGACGATCTCGGGAAACGCGGTCGCGAGGCCGCTGACCGCGCCGGCCGCGCCGTGCGCGAGGCCCTCGAGGACGAGCGGCTCCGAGCCCACGAACAGGTCCAACCCTGGGAGCAGGTAGGGCTCGACCGCGTCCCAGGGACGATCCGACACCTTCATCCCCGCGAGGTTCGGCACGAGCTCGCGCAGGCGCACGATCGCGCTGACGGGGATCGCGTAGCCCGAGCGGGCGGCGAACTCGTACGGATAGAAGGGGAGCGGCGCGCAAGCTTCGGCCGCCGCCCGCAGGTGGGCGACCACGGCGTCGCCGTCCAGCGGGAAGTACGGAGGCGCGATCACCGCGACGGCATCGGCCCCGATCTCCTTCGCGTGCGTCGCGAGGGCGACGGTGTCCGCCGTCGTCTGCGCCCCGGCGTGGACCGCCACGAGAAACCCGTCCGGGCGCGCCTCGAGGAACCGTTCGGCGACGCGCCGGCGCTCCTCGATCGAGAGGAGGATCCCCTCGCCCGTGGTGCCGCAGGCGAGGAGGCCGTCGACGCCGCCGTCCGCGAGGAACCCGACGAGCGGTCCGAAGGCGGCATCGTCGACGTTCCGGCCGTCGTTCGTGAGCGGCGTGATCACCGCCGCGATCGCTCCCTCAAGCACGCGGGGATGGTACTCGGCCCGCCGGCCGGGGCCGCGTTTGCGCTCCGACCGCGACGGGAAGGAACCGAACGACGAAGGAGGCGACCATCTGTCTATCCTGCGGGTGCGGCAAGCCGCACGACGACCACGGCAACGCCGACCAGATCACGTACGAGGACCTCAAGAAGGCCGCCGACGCGAACGGCATCTCAGTCGAGGAGATCGCGAGGAACATCTCCTCCGGCGTCCGCGGCGCGTAGGGTACGGCCGATGAACCCTCGGGGCAGCTCGCGGACCTTCGGTGCCCGGTCTGCGGCGAGGGCGTCCTCGGCGACATCGCGTACGACGCGCAGCATCCGAGTCCCCGCAGCCGCAGCAGGCGCCGGAGAGCCGGGAGCTGCTGACCTTCTCCTGCGGTCACCAGGTCGAGGAACGCTCCCTCGCAGAGGCGGCGGGCGACGATCCCAACGTCGAGCGTCGCACCGCCGAGGAGACGGTCGCACCGGTGGGCACCGAGGGAGGCGAGCCATGAACAGGAGCGAACGACCGGAGCCGGTTCCCGAGCCGACGCCCGAGCGCCCCGACCGGCCGGGGCCGCTCCCGGATCCGCTCCCACCGGATCCTCAGCCGTTCCCCGAACCGCAGCCGCCGAGGCCCGAGCCGGCGCCCACACCGCAGCCCCCGCCGGACTCCGAGCCGCCCATCCGGGCCCAGGCCGGCCTCCCGACCGCGCGCGCCTAGTCCGCCGCCGGGACGGGGCCCTCGACGCGGCGCGAGTGGCCGTTGCCGTCGGTCGCCGCGAACTGTGCCGCCTCCGTGGATCCGGCCAGCGCCAGGGTCGACACCCGTCCGCCCGAGATCACGGAGGAAACGCGGTCGAAGTACCCCGTCCCGACCTCCGCCTGGTGACGGGTCGCCGTGTACCCCTGGGCCTCCAGCTCGAATTCGCGCTGCTGGAGCCGGACGTAGGCGGTCATCCCCTCGCTCGCGTAACCCTTGGCGAGCTCGAACATCGACGCGTTCAGCGCGTGATACCCCGCGAGCGTGATGAAACGGAACCGGTACCCCATCGCCGAGAGCTCGCGCTGGAATCGTGCGATCGCGTCGTCGTCCAGGTGCGATCGCCAATTGAAGCTGGGCGAGCAGTTGTAGGCGAGGAGCTTGCCGGGGAACCGCTCGTGGATCGCCTCGGCGTAGGCTCGGGCCTCGTCGAGGTCCGGCGTCGAGGTCTCGCACCACAGCACGTCCGCGAACGGCGCGTACGCGAGCCCCCGCGCGATCGCGGCCGGCATCCCGCCTCGGACGCGGAAGAACCCCTCGGCCGTCCGCTCCCCCGTGAGGAATCCGAGATCGTCCTGGTCGACGTCGCTGAGCAGGAGGGTCGCGGCGAGCGCGTCGGTCCTCGCGACGACCACCGTCGGGACCCCGCACACATCGGCCGCGAGCCGGGCGGCCGTCAGGGTCTTGACGAACTGCGCGGTCGGCACCAGCACCTTTCCGCCGAGATGACCGCATTTCTTCTCCGACGCGAGCTGGTCCTCGAAGTGTACGCCCGCGGCGCCCGCCTCGACCATCGCCTTCATCAGCTCGAATGCGTTCAACACCCCGCCGAACCCGGCCTCGGCATCGGCGACGATCGGCGCGAGCCAGTCGGTCCCACCGTCGCCCTCCGACCAGGCGATCTGGTCGGCTCGCTGGAGGGCGTTGTTGATCCGTCGGACGACCGCCGGCACGCTGTTGGATGGGTACAGCGACTGGTCGGGGTACGTGTGACCGGCCAGGTTCGCGTCGGCCGCCACCTGCCAGCCGGACAGGTAGATCGCGGACAGGCCCGCCTTGACCATCTCGACCGCCTGCGCGCCGCTCAGGGCGCCAAGCGCCGCGACCCCGTCCGTGGTGGTCATCAGACACCAGAGTCGCTCCGCACCGCGACGGGCGATCGTGTGCTCGACCGAGAGCGATCCGCGAAGCCGGATCACGTCCTCCGCGGCGTACCTGCGCTCGATCCCGCGCCAGCGCGGGCTCGTCC
>JBOGVL010000352.1:0-2983 GCA_050692535.1 Actinomycetota bacterium
ACCCGCACACACGTGGAGCTACTTCGCCGCCAGTCCGAGGGTCGTCGCCGGCAGCCCGGACGCCCCGGGGATCGCCGTCAGGGCGCCGTTGCCACCGATTGAGTACGCACTGATGTCGTGCGAACCGCCGTTGACCGTGTAGAGGAAGGCGCCACCCGCGATGGCCGCGTCGAGCGGCCCGTCACCCGAGGCGAACGCCGCGCCGTCGAACAGCGTCAGGCTTCCATCGGCGCCGATCGTGTAGCCGGAGACCGTGTCGCTGCCGGTGTTCGTCGTGTACGCGAACCGACCGTCGGGCGTCACGACGACCCAGCAGGCCGCGCTCTCCCCGTCCGGCACCGAGGCGCTGATCGTCGTCAGCCCGCCGTCGCGGCCCACCGCGTACGAGGACATCGTGCTCGCGCCGGCCGCGCCGCCGAAGGCCTCGGACACGATCAGCCGCCCCGAGGTGTCGAACGCGAAGCCGAACGGCGTCTCCCCTTCGGACGGCTGCACGTTGGGTGGGCCGAGGCGCCCGTCCGAGCCCACCGTGAAGACGTCGATCAGGTTGGTGTTCTTCTCGGTGACGACCACCTTGCGCGCGTTGGGCGTGAACTCGACCTGGGCGGGAGCGATGTCGGCCCCCGACAGCCCGGTCGTGGAGCCGGCGATCGGCGTGAGCGTCCCCGAGCGGCTCAGCCGAAGACCGGAGACGGTGTCGGAGCCGTCGTTCAGGGCGTAGACGAGGTTTCGGTGGATCGTGACGCTGATGGGCCGGTCGCCGCCGGAGGACTGCACGTCGGTGAGCCGGATGCCGGCTCTCGTCACCGCGAAGACCGAGAGGTCGTCGCTCCCGGCGTTCACGCCGAGCAGCCATCGGCCGTCGTCGCTCAGGACGAGCGCGCCCTGGCTTCCCAGGCCGTCTCCCGAGCCGAGTCCGCCGGTCGGGTCGGAGCCGGACGGGGTGAGCGAGCCGTCGGGCGCGCGATGGAACACGAGGACGGCGTTCGACGACGCGTCGTTCGAGAGCGTGTACACGGTTCCGGCGGGACGGTCGGCGAACGCGGGCACGGTGGCCAACAGCGGAAGCACCAGCATCGATCCGAGCACCAGGGCCCGGATCCGGCGGGCGTGTCGCATGTCGAATCCTCCTTCCGGGAGTTCGATCGGGTCCGGCGCGGCCGGCCGTGTGTCACCTCCTCTGCTCGAGAGCGCCGCGCCCGAGACCACCGTAGGGAGGCGGCGGTTTCGAACTTCTTACGCGAGCCTTGCCGAAGTCGTACCGATGCCGGTTCGGGTTCCCCACACGTGGACTGCCCGATTCCCCCGATGCGGTCTGGCGAGTTCACCGTGCCCCCCGACCATGGACCTACACCCGCCGCCGAAGGTCGGGGTCCCCTGCGGCGCTCGGCGTGGCCCACCTGCGAGCGACGGCAAGATGGGTCCCCCTACCCATGTGCTCGACCCGCCCCGGTGACCGATACCTAGATCGAGTTATTCGGCCGGAAGGAGCCCACCCCTTGTCGACGGCGGAGCGCATCAGGGTGTTGGTCGCGGACGACGAAGAAACCGTCCGGGACGTCTTGAAGGTCCTGCTCACCTCCGAGCCGGAGATGGATCTCGTGGCGGTGGCGCCGGACACGGAGACGGCGATCGAGCTCGCGGCCAAGCAGCAGCCGGACGTCGCGCTGCTGGACGTGCAGATGCCCGGCGGAGGCGGCGCGCGGGCGGCGCGCGAGATCATCCGCCGCTCCCCGCCGACCCGCGTGATCGCCCTCTCCGCGCACGAGGACGTCGACACCGTCCTCCGGATGCTGCGCGCGGGGGCCCTCGGCTACGTCGTGAAGAGCGACTCGACCGACGAGATCTTGTGGGCGATCCACCGGACAGCGGAGGGCAAGACCAGCATCCCGGAGCACCTCAGCGCGCCGGTGGCGTTCGGGATCGCCGAGCAGCTCGAGAGCCGGCAACAGCCCTCGCGCCGGCGACGCCTCCAACGCGAGCGGGTGGAGCGAGTCATCGAGCAACGCGAGTTCTCGATGGTGTTCCAGCCGATCGTCGACCTCGACGACGGCGCGATGGTCGGGGCGGAGGCGCTCGCCCGCTTCACCACGCTTCCGATGCGGTCGCCGGAGGCCTGGCTCGCCGAGGCCGACGCGGTCGGGCTCCTCGTGGACCTCGACCTGGCCCTCGCGAACGCGTCCCTCGACGCGCTGCCGGGGCTGCCGGCTGACGCCTATCTCACGGTGAACGTGGCGCCGGAGACCGCGGTCTCCGATCGGCTTCCCAAGCTCCTCAAGCAGACGGTGCCGACGCGGGTCGTCCTGGAGATGACCGAGCATGCGCCCGTCGACGACTACGACACGCTTCGCGCGGCGCTGCGAACGCCCCGCGTGTCGGGCGTCCGGATCGCGGTCGACGACGCCGGCGCGGGGTTCGCGAGCCTGCGCCACATCGTGCGGCTCGAGCCCGACCTCATCAAGCTCGACATCACGCTCACCCGCGACATCGACTCCGACCCCGTGCGGCAGGCCCTGGCCGTCGCGCTCGTGTCGTTCGCCCGGCAGATCGGCGCGGAGGTCATCGCGGAAGGCGTCGAGACACAGCGCCAGCTCGACGCGCTGCGCGGGGCGGGGATCCGATTCGCGCAGGGCTTCTACCTCGGCCGGCCCGGGCCGTTGCCCCTGGCCGCCGCCGATCCGGTCGTCGTGGAGTCGTCCCCATGAGCGGCCGCGTGCTCGACGCCGGCGACCGGGGAAGGCGCTCGGTCGCGAAGCTCGCGATCGTGCTGCTTGTGGTCGGCTCCCCGCTGCTACTGGGGATGCCGGCCGCCCGCGCCGACTGTCCGATCCTCGATCCCCTCTGCGTGGTCGAGACGGTCGAAGACACCGTCGGGGGCACCGCCGAGACGGTGGAGGACACGGTCGACGGAACCGTCGAGACCGTGGAGGAGACCGTCGAGGTCGTGGTCGAGACCGTGGAGGAGACCGCGACCGAGGTGGTC
>JBOGVL010000353.1:0-2965 GCA_050692535.1 Actinomycetota bacterium
AGGAGCCGAGGTGCCGCAGCTTGTCCGGGTTGCTGACAGCTCGGAGGGTCTGGACCATGTCGTCGGCGATGTCGAGCGAGACCGCGGCGACCGGTCGGCCGTCCGGTCCGAAGAACAGGGCTCCCGGCTGTCCGTTGATCTCGACGAGTCGCATGCCGCGCACGCCCAGGCGCTCGCCTCGGGCGGTGGGCCCGAGCAGCACCCGGGCGACCCGATCCCGACCGTGGATCGGTCGCGGGAACGCGGGAGCCCTACCGCCCCCGTCGCCGTAGGCCACGACGTCCGCGGCGAGCAGACCGAGGAGGCCCTCCGCGTCCCCCATCGCCGCGGCCTCGAAGAAGCGGCGGGCGAGCTCCTCCTTCCGCTGGCGCGAGGCCTCGAAGCGCGGTTTGGCCGATCGGACCTGCTTGCGGGCACGGACCGCGATCTGGCGGCAGTTGTCCTCGGTCTTGCCGACGACGGTTGCGATCTCGTCGTAGCCGTAGTCGAAGACCTCCCGGAGCAGGAAGACGGCGCGTTCGACCGGCGTGAGGCTCTCGAGGAGCACGAGGAAGCCGAGGGAGAGCGAGTCGGCCGTCTCGGCGTGGAGCGAGGCGTCCGACTCGGCGTCGGTGAGCAGCGGCTCGGGGAGCCACGTCCCGACGTAGCGCTCGCGCCGGACGCGCGCCGAGCGCAGCTGGTCGATGCTGAGCCGTGTCGTGACGGCCGACAGGTAGGCCTTGGGCGATTCGACCTCGACGCCCCGCTGCGTCTCGCGATGGAACCGCAGGAACGCCTCCTGGACGACGTCCTCGGCCTCGGTCGCGCTGCCCAACATCCGATAGGCGATCGAGAACAGCAACGGCCGGAGCTCCTGGTACGGGTCGCCCACGCGCCCCTCCGGGACGGACGGAATCCTTCCCATTCTCCCTCCAAGACGAGATGGGGCGGCGTCCTGTGACAGTCGCCGGGTCTGTCACAGCGACCGGCCCCTCCTCGTCTTATCTGGTGAGGAGGAAGGCGTATGCGAAACGACGAGCACCAGACGCCAACGGCCGACGACTCGAAGGGGGCACCGCGCGATCCGTGGGTGGGCCCCGATCTTCCGAGCCTGAGCGCCGTCCTGATCGGATCCGTGTTGTTCCTCACCGGAGGCATGCTCCTGTTCACGGTGATCGGCGCATCCCGCTCGGCATCCTGCTGTTCGCCGCGGGTCTCGGCTTGATGCTCACCCCGAAAGAGCGCCGGAAGTGACGAAGGATGCTCATACCTCGGTGGCGTGGGTGATCGAGACGCTCCGGCGGTCCGAGATGCCGGCGGACGAGATCCGTGCGGTCCTGTCGGCCGACGACCCCGAGACCGTCCGCCGATTCCTGGAGCTGCACCGAGAACGGCTGGAGGAGGGGGTCGCCGAACAACGCCGGAGGCTCGCCGCGCTCGAGCGACTCCTCATCGAAGCGATCGCGTCGGCCGGGCACGGGGGACGTCGGCGTGGGGGCGCGTGGTGGACCAGCTCGGTGCTCCCATCCCCGCCGACGGTCAGGTCTCGTAGATCTTGCCGACGCCGGGCGCGTAGTAGTTCTCGTCGACGACCTTCGGATCGAGCGGACTCCATCCCCGGATGACGATGACCTCGTGGTCGTCGCCGAGGTCGATCGAGCGCGGCGAGGCGCAGCAACGGCGCGGGGACGATGGAAGGAGTCGTTCACGATCGTCCCCTCGGTCGGTCTGCGGATCAGGCGGCGCGGAGCTGGGCCGCGGCCCGGGCGGCGAGATCCGCTGCCGCCGGCCCGTTCCCGGCGCTGGCCGCGCCCCGAAGCGCGCTCAGCTGGGCGTCCAGGGCGGCGAGCGCGGTCGCGGTCATCGAGCCGGCGAGACGGTCGCGGATCCACTCGAGCACGGCGACCTCCCCGGTCACGCCCGCGAGGTCGTTCGCCGCGGCGTGCACCCGCAGCTGTTGCGCGTGCAGGTGGAAGCGATCTGCCTCGACGTTCCCGCGGTAGAGCAATTCGAGGTCGAGTGCCGACTGCGCGACGTCGACCGCGGCCTGTGACGCGGCGGCGGCGCGTTCCGCCGAGACCGCGACCTTCAGGGCTTGTAGCGCTCGGTTCATCGTGTCGACGACTCGAGGGGGGTAGCCGTTCGCCTGCAGGTCCCGCCAGAGGCCCTCCATGCGGGCAAACGTCGGGTTCGCCGCCTCCCAGTCCGCGAGACGAACGTTCTCGAGGATCCCCCATGCACTCGTCGACACGAGCCGGAGCTCGGTCGGCACCACGCCCTCGATCCCGTCGGTCGGGACGGCCAGGGCGAGCGCCTCGGTGTCGCCGCCGGAGCTCGTGTCGAACTCGCCGTAGCCGGGGGCGAACACCTTGTCGGAGAAGGATCCGTCGAGGTGGAGCTCCTGCATGACGACCGCGCCACTCACCGGCCCCGCGGGGCCGTCGAGGGTCCGCTCGATCGCCTTCACCGCGATCTCCTCGAAGACGACCCCGGTCACGTTCTCGGCCCGGAACACGTCACCCACCTGCGGGTCTGCCGGCATGATCATGGCCGGCGGTCCGTCGCGGCCGGCGAGCCAGGTGCCCTCGGTGATCGCGACGGCGCCGTCCCGGTAGTCGAACACGTCCTCGCCGAGGTACCAGACGGACCCGTCCTCCGCCTGCGCGTAGCGGTCGATGGCGACCTCCTCGATCCGTCCGTCGAGGTAGGCCATGTACTGGGACACGACCACCTCGATCGGCTCGCCGTCCACGATGACGGTCTGCGTGCTCGGGAGCAGAGTGGTCTCGGCCCGGAACGGCAGCCCATCCACCTCCCCGAGGAGCACCACCGAGCTGAGTTCGCTGATCGGGAAGAGGGGGTTCGTGATCTCCGTCGGATTGGTGAACGTCGGACGCTCGACATCGACGCGTTGACTCGTCGGGGCGCAGCCCTCGCCGCTGTAGGTGCCGCACCTCGTGACCGGCCATTCGACCGTCGTTCCCAC
>JBOGVL010000354.1:0-2962 GCA_050692535.1 Actinomycetota bacterium
CGTTCGCCGAGCGCGTGGCCGCCGCCGCGAAACCGATCGACGACGTCCGCGGCTCCGCGGCCTATCGTCGGCACGCGCTCGGTGTGCTCGCGCGCCGCGCGGTCGGCTGGGCGATGGAGCAGCGCGCCGAGGAGGCGCTGGTCTCGTGATGCGCGATGGGGGGCACCGTTCGTGCTGATCCGCATCCGGGTCAACGGCGGCTGGCGGGAGGCGGACGCGTGGGAGGGCTCGAGCCTGCTGTCGTTCCTCCGCGACGAGCTGCAGCTTCCGGGTTCGAAGAACGCGTGCGAGCAGGGGGAGTGCGGCTCCTGCTCGGTCTGGCTCGACGGAGAGCTCGTCTGCGCGTGCCTCGTGCTCGCGGCCCAGGCGCACGAGGGCGAGGTTCGCACGGTCGAGGGTCTTTCCGACGGCGACCGCCTCCATCCGGTGCAGCGCGCGTTCGTCGAGGCCGGGGCGGTGCAGTGCGGGTTCTGCACGCCCGGGCTCGTGGTCGCGGTGACGGATCTCCTGGACCGGAACTCCTCACCGGACGAGGTCACGGTTCGCGAGGCGCTCTCCGGCAACCTCTGCCGGTGTACCGGCTACCAGAAGATCCTCGACGCGGTCCGGCTGGCGGCCGAGCGACGACGGGAGTCCACGTCGCCGTGAGCCGTCTCCTGGTCGACTCGTGCGACGTGGTGGCGACGATGGACGACCGCGGCGCGGAGTTCGCCGGCGGCTCGATCCTGATCGAGGACGGCGTCGTCGCGTGGGTCGGCACCGGCCCTCCTCCCGCGAAGGCCGACGAGCGGCTCGACGGCCGGGGGACCGTCGCGCTCCCCGGCCTCGTGAACACCCATCACCACCTGTACCAGACCCTCACCCGGGCGCGGGCCCGAGAGCAGGGGCTGTTCGGGTGGCTCGTCGAGCTCTATCCCGTCTGGGCGGGCGTCGACGCGGCGTGGGTGCGTGCGGCGGCCCGCGTGGGCCTGGCGCAACTCGCGCTCTCCGGCTGTGCGACGTCGACCGATCACCACTACGTCCACCCCGCCGGCGCCGGCGACCTGCTCGAGGTCGAGATCGAGGCGGCGCGCGAGCTGGGGATCCGGTTCCACCCGTGTCGGGGCTCGATGGACCTCGGCGAGTCCGACGGGGGACTGCCGCCCGACTCGGTGGTCGAGACCACGGACGACGCGCTGGCGCGCTCGGCAGACGCGGTCGAGCGTTTCCACGACCCCGCGCCCGGTTCGATGCTGCGGATCGCGATCGCACCGTGTTCGCCGTTCAGCGCGACCGAGCGCCTGATGCGCGAGAGCGCCGAGCTCGCCCGGCGGCTCGGCGTCCCGATGCACACCCACCTCGCCGAGACGCTCGACGAGGAGCGGTTCTGCCGGGAACGCTTCGGGCGCCGTCCGCTCGAGCTGATGGACGACCTGGGTTGGCTCGGGGACGACGTCTGGTTCGCGCACGCGGTGCACCTCGACGAGAAGGATGCGGCGCGGCTCGGCGAGACGCGGAGCGGCGTGGCGTCGTGCCCCTCGTCGAACCTTCGGCTCGGAGCCGGCATCGCGCCCGTCCGCGTGCTCGTCGACGAGGGGGCTCGCGTCGGGCTCGGCGTCGACGGGCCGGCCTCGAACGAGCCGTGCGACCTGTTCTCCGAGATCCGTCAGGCGATGCTCGTCTCGCGCGCCGCCGGGCCCGAGCGTGGGCTCACGGCTCGAGACGCCCTCCGCCTCGCAACCCGAGGCGGCGCCGAGGTGCTCGGCCGCGACGACGTCGGGTCGATCGAGCCGGGCCGGCGCGCCGACGTGGCGCTGTTCGGCGTCGACGGCCTGGCGCACGCGGGGGCCGAGGCCGATCGTGTCGCCGGGCTGCTCATGGGCGGTACCCAGCGCGTGCGGCATCTGCTCGTCGAGGGGCGGTTCGTCGTCCGCGACGGCCTGCTGGCCACCGCCGACGAGGAGCAGATCGCCCGCGAGGGGCACCGTGTCGGAAGGATGTTGGCCGGGGAGGGGCGGTGAGCACGCGGATCCGCGAGCGGACGACCGGCCGAGTGGGCGAGAGCCTGCGCCGCGTCGACGGCATCCCGAAGGTCATGGGCGCGTTCGCGTACGGGAGTGACCTGTGGCACGAACGGATGCTCTGGGGCTCGACCGTCCGGAGCCCCCACCCCCACGCGCGGATCGTCCGGATCGAGATCGCGGAGGCGGTGACGAGCCCCGGCGTGCACGCCGTGCTGACCCACGAGGACGTGCCCGGGAAGAAGACGTACGGCCTCGAGTTCGCCGACCAGCCGGTGCTGGCGTGGGATCGGGTCCTGTATGCGGGGCAGCCGGTTGCGGTCGTCGCCGCCGAGACCTCGGAGCTCGCGAAGCGGGCTGCGGCGAAGATCCACGTCGAGTACGAGGAGCTCGAGCCCGTGCTCGACATGGTCGCGGCGATGGACCCCGGCGTTCCGAAGCTGCACGAATGGGGCAACGTCCTCCGCCACGTCCGGATCGAGCACGGGAACCCGGACGCGGAGGCGGAGGTCTGGGTCGAGGGTTATTACGAGACCGCGATGCAGGACCAGGCGGCGCTCGGTCCCGAGGCCGGCCTGGCGATCCCCGGCGATGATGGGGGCGTCGATCTCATCGTCTCCACGCAGTGGCTCCACGTGGATCGGCAGCAGATCGCGCCGGCGCTCAACCTGCCCGAGGACCGCGTGCGGATCACGCTCGCGGGTGTGGGGGGCGCGTTCGGCAGCCGCGAGGACCTCCACATGCAGATCCACGCCTGCATGCTCGCGATGCACACGGGCCGCCCCGTGAAGATGTCGTACGGCCGGGAGGAGTCGTTCCTCGCGCACGTCCACCGCCATCCCTCGCGCGTCTGGCTCCGCACGGGCGCGACGCGGGACGGACGGCTGGTCGCCGTGCGCGGGCGGATCGTGGTCGACGGCGGCGCGTTCGCCTCGTCCTCGACCGCCGTGGCCGCGAACGCG
>JBOGVL010000355.1:0-2960 GCA_050692535.1 Actinomycetota bacterium
GGGTTGTACGCGCAGTACGGGTTGTACGCGTAGTTGAACTCGACCTCGACGGTGCCGTCGAGCGCCGGCGGCTCCACCTCGAGGTACCGGCCCGCGCCGTAGGTCTCGTCCCCACTGGTCGCGTCCCGGAACGGCAGGAACAGCTCGCGGGTCTCCGGCGCGGCGAACAACGTGACCCGGGCGGGCTCGCCGTCGACCTCGAAGCGCACGATCCCCGCCCGCCGGTAGACGCGTTCGTCCCCCGTCGTCGTCGGCATCACGATGTCCTCGCCGCGGTCGACCCCTTCGGTCTCGAGCCGGGCGCGGATCACCAGCGAGGCGTTCTCCGGAAAGTACGCGAGGTGGTCGAAGGCCTCGCGCTGCTCGGGCGCGAGCGGCGATCTCGGGTGCTCGCGGAAGAACTCGTCCTTGTCCGCCCGGAAATCCTGGAGCTCGCTCATCGCGACCCCGGCAACCGTCTCATCGCCTCATCCATTCCCCGCGATGAAGGACGTGACACGCGCGACCAGCTCCGGGATCCGCCCGAACAGCTCTTCCTGGCTCTCGTAGACGATCAGCTCGGCGTTCGGCAAGAGCCCGGCCACGATCCGCCCGAGCTCGGCCGGATGGATCTCGTCGCCCTCGATGCACACGACCAGGGTCGGGATCGGCACGTCGCGCAGCAGCTCGCGATCGGGGATCGGCCAGTCCTCGACCACGCCGCGGATGGCTCGGGCGAGGCCGTCGGGGTCGTCGTGCTGCCACAGCACGCGGTCGAGCTCGAGTCGCCACGGCGTCTCGAGGTACTCGGCAACGCGCTGCGGGTCGTCGAGCATCGCCGCCAGCGCTTCCTCCGGCGTCTTGCCCTCGAGCTCGCCGGCGATCCGGTGGTACCGGCCGGCGAGCGGGAAGCGAGCGTCCAGCCCGGCCGGCAACAGCCACACCATGCGCTCGAACCGGTCGGGTACGCGACAGACCAGGTTGCCGATCGCGCCGGCCCCCAACGAGGTCCCGATCGCGACGGTGGCGCCGAACGCCGTTGCCACGGCGTCGACGTCCCGCGCGAAGTCCGCGAAGCCGAACCCCGCCGGGGGGCTGGTCGAGCGGCCATGGCCGCGGAAGTCGAAGCGCACCTTCCTACCGGGGACGAGCGGTGTGAACGCGGCCAGCTCGTTGCGGTTGTTCGTCAGCCCGTGTGCAAGCACGGTGACCGGTTCGCCATCGCCCTCGACCTCGCAGTAGAGCGTCGCGTCGTCGGTGCGGACTTCGGGCAATGGGGTCGACCTCCAGAAGGACCGGCGTACGATACCCGTCCCGAGAGGGACCGATCGTGGCCGAGATCACCGTCACTCCCGTTGCCGCCGGGCGATTCCACGTGGTCGTCCGCGAGCGCGGATCGAGCACCGAGCACGACGTCACCCTGTCCGAGTCGGACTTCGAACGCCTCGGCGTGGGGCGGTCGTCGCCGGCCGAGCTCGTCCGCTCCTGCTTCGAGTTCCTGCTGGAGCGCGAGCCGAAGGAGTCGATCCTGGCGAGCTTCGACGTCTCGGTGATCGCCCGGTACTTCCCAGAGTTCGAGACGACGATCCGGCGAGGCTAGCCCGACACGGCGTCGAGCGCCCGGCGCGCCTGCGCCAGATGGAAACGATCGTGGCCGGCCAGCAGGCGGAACGTGAGGTCGAGGCTCTCCGGACCCCGCTCGGCGTGCAGGCCGACCCGCGACCGCTCCTCGCCGCTCGTCCGGCGCCACAGCGCGACGTTGGCGGCGCGCAACCCCTCGAGCGTGGAGAGCAGCTCGGCCGGGTCGTCGTCGCCGTGACGGAGCCGGTCGACCCAGAGCGCCTGGTCGTAGCCGACGAGCGGCGGCTCGTCGTGCGCGATGATCCAGCGGTACCGGCCGGCGACCACGATCTCGGCATCGACGGCGTGGCCGAGACACTCGAGCACCGACCACTCGCCCGGCTCGGGGCGCTCGCGCAGCCGATCGCCCGACTCCTCGACGAGCGCGCGCCAGGCTCCGAGCGCCCCGGCCTGCACCTCGGCCGGGTCGTCCTGGCCGAGCAGCCCGAGGAGATGCTGCTGGTAGCCGGCCGGATCGGCGACGGGGTCGGGGGATGGAGGTCCGGGCATCAGGTCACCTCCGGCGCGTCGGCGGCCAGATCGTCCTGCGGCGCGAGCTCGCCCTGGATCCGGCGCGCCCAGCGGGCGACCAGCGAGGTCAGCGCGAGGAAGACGACACCGGAGGTGACCAGCAGCACACCCGCGCGATCGTCGTCCCAGACCAGGACGAGGATCACGGCCGGGACGATGAACCCGAGGTTGTAGGCGATGTCGAACAGCGCGAAGGCGCGGCCGCGGAAGTCGTCGTGGATCGCCTGCTGCAGGATCGTGTCGGCGGAGATCTTGCCGAGGAAGAACCCGAAGAACCCGCAGAAGAGCAGGAGACTGAAGCCGGCCAGGCTCACCCAGAACCCGAACACCAGCGCGCTGGCACCCAACAGGGTCATCGAGCCGAGGAGCAGGCGGACCGGCGGCACGCGGTCCTTCCACCGCTGGGCCAGGACCATCCCGAGCGCCCCGCCCGCGAAGCCGCCGCCGCCGACGATCGCCAGCGCGATCGTGTCGACGTCGCCGGTCTCGACGAGGGAGCGCGCGTAGAGCGCGAACACGCCGAGGGTGAAGCCCCAGAACTGGTACCGGAGCATCTGGAACGCGGACAGGCCGAGCGCGGCGGCCGGACGCTGCACGACCTCGCGGACGCCGTTCACGATGTCCTTCAGGACGCGCTTGGCCTCCTGGGCGAACGAGGTCACGTGCTTCGAGATCTCCATCCGCTGGATCCGTTTGGCGACGACCGCGGAGATCACCAGCGCGGTGCCGCCGGCGATCACGATCGTCCACGAGGGGAGCGCTCCGCCGGCTCCGAAGGCAACACCCGCGCCGAGCACCTGGAAGAGTGCGCCGCCGGCCTGCGACAGGCC
>JBOGVL010000356.1:0-2943 GCA_050692535.1 Actinomycetota bacterium
GTGGTCGAACGCCGACGGGCCGGCCGGCAGCGGCTCGTCGAGCGCGCGCGCGGCGTCGGCGATCGCCGGCGACAGGTCGTGGCCCAGATGCGCGCGCAGCAGCGCGAGCGCGCTCGTGGCGAACCGCGTCTGCACCACGGAGCGCTCGTCGGCGAACGCGAGCGAGACCACGGCCGCGGCGCGCTCGGCGACCGGCGCGTCCTCGACGCCGACCACCGCCGTCGCGGGACCCGGGCCCTTCTCGAGGAAGCGGACGACCTCCGTCGTGGTGCCGCTCCGCGAGATCGCGACGACCCGGTCGTAGGTGCGGCCGCCCGGCGCCTCCGACGCCGGGTAGGCGTCGGTCTCGCCGAGCCCGTCGGCCTCGCGCCGAGCCGCGTATGCCTGGGCCACGTACAGCGAGGTGCCGCACCCGACGGCCAGGACCCGCTCGCCGGGCCGGGGCAGCGCGTCCTCGACCCGGGGGGCGAGCCCGGCGGCTTCCGCCCAGCAGGCCGGCTGGGTCGCGAGCTCCTGAGCGATCCTGCTCATTCTCGCGAAGTGTGACCTTGATTCGCTCACCAAGTCAAGTCGACTCGCGCATCGGGTGTACGATGCGCCGCGTGAGACGGGCGGAGCGGCTCGGGGCCATCCTCGAGGAGCTCTCCGACGGCGGCGCGGTGGACGTCGGGGCGCTCAGCGAGCGCCTCCGCGCCTCCCCGGCGACGATCCGCCGGGACCTGGTGCTGCTCGACCGTCAGCGGCTCCTCACCCGGACCCACGGCGGCGCGGTCGCCCACGGCGTCGCCTACGAGCTCCCGCTCCGCTATAAGGCCGGTCGTCATCAGGAGGAGAAGCGCCGCATCGCCGCCGAGGCCGCCTCGCGAGTGGGCGAGGGGATGGCGATCGGGCTCACCGGCGGGACGACGACGACCGAGGTCGCGCGGGCCCTGGTGGGGGTGGACCGGCTCACCGTCGTGACGAACGCGTTGAACATCGCGAGCGAGCTCGCGATCCGCCGAAACCTGAAGATCGTGGTCACGGGGGGATGGGCCCGGTCCGAGTCCTACGAGCTCGTCGGGCCCATCGCCGACGCGACGCTCGAGGGGCTGAACCTCGACGTCGCCTGTGTCGGCGTCGACGGCATCTCGGCGGAGGCCGGTCTCACGACCCACCACGACGTCGAGGCGCACACCAACCGCACGCTGATGGAACACGCGCGACGCGTGATCGTGGTCGCCGACGGTTCCAAGGTCGGCCGGGCCGCGTTCGCCAGGATCTGCCCGCTGGAAGGGGTCGGGGAGCTGATCACCGACGCGTCGGCGGATCGGGCCGCGCTCGCGGCCATCGGCGAGGCCGGCGTCGAGGTCACGCTCGTCTGACGGGCGGTCCGTTCAGCGGCGCGTCGGGGGCGCCGAGCGGATCGGCTCCGGGATGAGCTCGCCGTGCGCCTCGATGAGCTCGTCGACGAGGTCGAGGATCCGCCCGACCGGCAGCGTGGCGGCGGTGTTCGGGTCCAGCAGCGCCGCCTGGTACACGAGCTCGCGCGAGTCCTCGACCGCGGCCCGAACGGTGAGCTCGGCCACGTTCTCGAAGGTGCGGTTGAGCGCGAGGCACTGGGGCGGGATCTCGCCGATCCGGGTCGCGTGGACGCCGTCGCCGTCCACGCGGATCGGCACCTCGACGCACGCGTCCGGGGCGAGGCCGTCGATCAGCCCGTCGTTGCGCACATTGCCGTACAGCTCGGCCGGTTCGCCGGTCTCGAGTGCGTGGATGAACTGGCTCGCCAGCTCCTGTGTCGGCTCGATGCCGAGATCCTCGCCCGCGTCGAGCCGGCGCTTCAGGTCCTCGAAGTCCGCGAGGTTCTCGTCCGATCGCCGAAGGTATTCGTCGATCTCGGCGCGGTAGCGCTTCACCTGGTCGTCGTGGCGGAGGAACCACGGGACGTACTCGCTCGAGTGCTCGCTCGACTCCGTAGGGAAGTAGCCGAAGCGCTTGAAGAGCTCGACGCGCACCCGCCGGCCGAGTCCCTCGGGATCGGCGTCCACGATCTCGCGGAGGCGCGGGTAGAGGTCCTCCCCGTTCTGGCGGTCGCGGAAGACGTACACGAAGCACTGGTGGTTGAACCCCGCCGTGCGGAACTCGATCCGCTCCTCGGGGACGCCGACCGTCCGGGCGAGGAACGCGTGCGTGTCGCGGACGCTGTGACAGACGCCGATCGTCCGGGCCGCCGGCCACGACGAACCCGCCCAGACCCCCCACAGCACCATCGCCATCGGGTTCGTGTAGTTCAGGATCAGGCCGTCCGGACAGAGGCCGGTCATCTCCTCGGCCATCGCGACGAGCAGCGGGATCGTCCGCAGGCCCCGGAAGATGCCGCCGATGCCGATCGTGTCGGCGATCGTCTGCCGCAGGCCGTACGCGGCCGGGACGTCGAAGTCCGTGCGCGTCGCCGTGTACCCGCCGACCTGGATCTCGTTGATCATGTAGTCTGCGCCCTCGAACGCCGACCGGCGATCGGCGTGGGCGGTCACGGCGTGCGCCGCGCCGGTCCGTTCGACGAGCGCCCGGGCGGCCCGCTCCGCGTACGTCAGGCGCTCGGGGTCGATGTCGTGCAGGGCGATCTCGAACGAGCCCCGCAGCTCGGGCCACGACGACAGGTCGGCCACGATGTTCCGGGTGAACTCGACGCTCCCGGCCCCGACGATCGCGATCTTCGCCACGGCGGTGAGCTTCCCAGAACGGCTCCACGTCGCCGGCCACCACCACCGGCGGCGTACCGCACCCCGCGGCTAGCATTGTGGTGGAGCTTCCAGGGAAAGATCGAGCCATGAGCCAGCGGGACCGGTCCGAGTTCGGCCCGAACGTCGGGATGCTGGACGAGCTCTACGCGGAGTACCTGGTCGACCCGGAGTCCGTCGGCGAGGCCTGGCGCCAGTTCTTCGAGGGCTACCGTCCCCGGGC
>JBOGVL010000357.1:0-2917 GCA_050692535.1 Actinomycetota bacterium
GGCGGACACCCTCGCACTCTTCGCGGCCGGACGGCGCGCCGGACCCGGCGGGCTCGCGAGCGTCCACGATTCCGGCGGCGAGCGCGCGCTGCTGATCGACTCGGCGGCGGCGGTCGGCGTGCCGATCGCGTCGATCTCCGGCGCGACATCGCGGCGCATGGCCGAGCTCCTGGACCCGGGCCTGCCGCCCGTGAACCCGCTCGACTTCTGGGGGACGGGGCGAGACGCGCACGAGGTCGTGACTGGCTGCATCCGGGCGCTGCTCGACGACCCCGAGGTCGCCGCGCTCGCGTTCGCCGTCGACCTGACCACCGAGGACAGCCCGGACATGGGCTACCTCTCGATGGCCCGGGCGACCTTCCCGGAGACCGTCAAGCCGTACGCGATGCTCTCGAACTTCTCGAGCGGCATCGACCGCGACGACGTGCGCCTGCTCGAGGACGCCGGGATCCCGGTGCTCGAGGGCACGCTCACGGGGCTGGCCGCGTACCGGCATCTCTTCGAGTACCGGGATCACCGTGCGATCCAGCGGCTCCACGACACGACCCCGGTGCCGATGGACGTCCGCGAGCGGTGGCAGGACCGTCTGTCCCTCAGCGACACGCTGTACGAGGCCGAAGGTCTCGACCTCCTGTCGGACTGGGGGATCGTCGTCGTCGACCGGCGCGTCGCGGGGAGCGCGCCCGACGCGGCCGAGGCGGCGTCGGAGCTCGGGTTCCCCGTGGTGCTCAAGACGGCGATGCCGGGGATCCGGCACAAGTCCGACGCCGGGGGTGTACGGCTCGGCCTGCGGGACCGGGCCGAGGTGTCCGATGCCTATCTGGAGCTGTCGGCAACGCTCGGGCCGACCGTCCTGGTCGCGCCGATGGTGCCACCCGGCGTCGAGATCCACCTCGGCATCGTTCGCGACGAGCAATTCGGCCCGCTCGTGCTGGTCGCCGCCGGCGGCGTCCTCGTCGAGGTCCTGAGGGACCGCCGATTGGCGATGCCCCCGCTCGACGTGGAGCGGGCCCGTCGGCTCATCGACGGGCTGGCGGTCCGACCGCTGCTCGACGGCGTCCGAGGTACCGCGCCCGCGGACGTCGACGCGCTGGCCCGTTCCGTCGTCGGCCTGTCCTGGCTCGCGCACGACCTGGGCGACCGGATCGAGGCGCTCGACGCGAATCCGGTCATCTGCGGTCCGGACGGCTGCGTCGCCGCCGACGCCCTCGTCATCCCGCGGGCGTCCTAGACGAAGTGGCTCGGGTCGGGTTCGGTCCCCTCGGGCCAGCCGGGGTAGCCGTCGCCCGGGTACTCCCACGGCGTGCCGTAGCAGGTGTCGATCCTCGGCAGCGGTTGGGCGTCGGTGCGTGGGTTCGTCGCGAAGTCGAAGACGTGCTCGAAGTTGTGGGTCCGCTCGATCCGCTCGGTCAGGTAGGGCAGACCCCAGTTGTCCTCGATGAACTTCAATGGCGAGGAGAACTCGCCCTCGGCGTCGTCGACGTAGCCCTTCCTCGCGTACGGCGAGATGACGAGCGTGGGCACGCGGAAGCCGAGCCCGAGATCATCGACCTCGGGCGGCCGGACGTGGTCGTAGAGGCCGCCCCACTCGTCCCACGTGAGGAAGATCGCCGTCTGCTCCCAGCCGTCGGTCTCCATGACCGCGTTCACGAGGTCGGTCACCCAGTTCTGCGCGAAGCAGGTGCTCTCCGGGGGATGATCGGACAGCTCGAACCGCGGCGTGACCCATGTGACCGCCGGCAGCCTGCCCTCGCGGACGTCGTTCACGATCCGGTCGACCGAGCGGATCCGCTCGGGGCGCCACAGGTCCGTGTGGAAGACGCCGGCGACCCCGTTCAGCGCGTTCCAGAAGTAGCCGCTCTGGTTCGGGCTCGCGGAGTAGTACGCCCAGCTGACGCCGGCCTCCTCGAGCTGCTCGGGGACGGTGCGAAAGTCGAAGCACGTGTCGTGTTTGGTGAGGTTCCCGTGCTCGTCCTTCGTGAACACGAACACACTCTCGCCCACCGCGTCGCAGCCCCACGACTTGAACCGCTTCCCGTCCTCCTCGATCCGTGTCTCGATGTTCTCGGGGTTGTCCAGCGTGCCGCCCGACTGGCCGGCGACGAAGAAGAAGTGGTTCGGGTACGACGGGCCGCCGACCGAGGCGAAGAAATTGTCGCACAGCACATAGTCCCTCGCGAGCTGCCAGTAGCTGGGAATGGCCTCCCGCTCGAACGCCGTGTACGCCCAGGGATCGCCGAACTGACCGAGCCCGAACCCGTCGTAGGTTCCTCCGTTCACCGCGTTCAGGTGCGCGGCCCGGTCGTGAGGAAGATCGCCCGGGAGCCACGCAGGGCACGGCATGAGCTCGACCTCCGTCCCGAACTTCACGCCGGTCGTCGCGCCGTTCGCACCCGGGTACCTGCCGAACAGGTTGTCGAAGCTGCGGTTCTCGAGCATCACGTAGATCGCGCGCTTGATCGGCCAGCGGGTGTCGGCCGCGACGACCGAGCCCGTCGCGGTGGGCCCCACCACCGGTGCCTTGCGCCCGCCACCGGTGCACGCGTAGAGGGTCGCGCCGGCGAGCGCGAGACCCGACGCCGACAGGAAGCGACGGCGCGAGAACGACGGTGAGCGGTCGTGGTCGGGGCGTTCGTATCCCGGGACGCGCTCGCGCTCGCGCTCGCGATGGGCGCGGAATTCGTGCGGGCCGTGCACGGCTCCCGACCCTATCAAGGATGGGTATCCTGCCCGGACTCTTCGACCGGGACCCATGCGAACGCGCAACTTCTCCATCGCGACGTCGGCGCTCGCGCTCGCGCTGACCCTCGTCGCCTGCACGGGCGACGGGAGTGAGGACGCGGCGAGCGCGTCGCCGACGACCTCCTCGCCGGTCACGCCGGCGGAAAGCCCGAGCGCGCCGACGCCGCCGACGCCG
>JBOGVL010000358.1:0-2909 GCA_050692535.1 Actinomycetota bacterium
AATTCGACCAGTGGCTGCCGGGGCCCGATCCCGGGGAGGGCTAGTCGGTCCCGACGGGGAGATCGTCCGGAAAGAGCTCCACCCAGGTCCGGCCGGGTGCGAGCGCGATCTCGGCGCCGTCCTTCGTAGAGAACCTCGTGACGTCGCGGAGCGAGGCACGTTCCCACCGCCCGACGATCATCCGCCCGTCTCGGAAGACGTAGGCCCGCCCGGATCCGGTCAACTCCAGGTGTGGCGTGATCCCCCCACGCGGACCCACGACGACCGAGACCATCTGAACGACGACGTTCTCGGCCGAGACCGGCTGTCCGCTCTCGTCGACGTGAGGCTCGCCACCGTGCGAGCGGACCCACGCGTCCAGGCGGCGGCTCCACGTCCAGAACACGTCGGCGTAGTTGGGGGAGAAGGGCAGGTGGATGGTGGAGACCCGGCGAGCCCGTCCCTCCAGCACCGCTCGGTAGCGGAAGACCGCCGCCGGAGTCCGATGACCCGCCTGCGCGATCCGGTAGAGGGACGAGGTGTCGACGTACAGGTTATGCGGCGCGGGTCGATTGGGATCCCGGGTGAACGCCGCCGCGCCGGTGGTCTCGTCGAGCGGCACGAGATCGGCCTCGGCCACGACGCGAACGACGTTCGGCGCGCCGCCCGAATAGGCGAGCACCGGAACCCCGTACTGGGCGAGCACGTCGGGGTCGGCGACGCGGGCGCTGCGCACCGGTCCGACCCGATCCACGCCGGCGCACTGGAAGAGCGCGATGAAGCGGGTGATCCCGCCCTCGACGGGCTCCTCGTACACGATGTCGGCGGATGCCAGGCCGGCCTGCGGTCGCGCGTCCGGGTAGTTCTCGACCTTGACCGCGAGCGCGGGGCGGGCGGGCACCGCATCCACCACCTCACCCGTCAGCGGACAGGTGGTCGGTGGGGTCGGCGCGTCCTCTCGAAGGCCCACGCCGTCCGTGAGGCCCACGGTGCTCATCGCGCGGCGCACGAACGCCGGGGCCTGCTCGGGGAACAGGACGAAGTAGCCGAGGGCGCCGACGACGAGCGAGGCCGTGGCGGCGGCCGCGACGGCCTTGCCGCGACGGGACATGCGCCGCCGCGCGGGCGTGTGCGAGCCGGACATTCGGAACCTCCTGGAGGGCGATGGTCGGGGGAAGCTCGGCGTGGCCGGGCAGGGATGCTAGCCGGGGATGGGGGGGTCCTCAACGACCCCGCGCCGATTCCGGCGGATCGTCACATCTCCTCCAGACGCCGGATCCGCTCCTCGATCGGCGGATGCGTGCTGAACAGCTTCTCGAGCGGGCCCATGCGGTCGCCCTGGATACGCGAGGGTTGGCTCAACCACAGGTGAGCGGTCGCGTTGTTCGCGGCATGCATCGGGATGCCGCTCGCGGCGCCGATCTTCCGGAGCGCGCTCGCGAGTCCCGGCGGGTAGCGCGTGAGGAGGGCGCCCTGCGCGTCCGCGAGGAACTCGCGCTGGCGCGAGACCGAGAACCGGATGATCTGCGCGAAGATCGGCGCAAGGATCAGCAGCACGAGTCCGACCACGAACAGGATCGCCTCGGCTCCCCCGCCGCCGCGGTCGCCTCCGCGCCGTCCGCGGAAGCCGCCCCACCAGAACGCGCGAGTGAAGAACTCCGACAAGAGGATCACCGAGCCCGCCAGCGTCGCGACCACGGTGCCGACGAGGATGTCGCGGTCGACGACGTGCGCGAGCTCGTGCCCGATCACCCCTTCCAGCTCGACGCGGTTCAGGGTGTCCAGGAGGCCCCTCGTCACGGCGATCGAGGAGTGCTCGGGGTCTCGTCCGGTCGCGAACGCGTTCGGGGCCTGCTCGGGGACGACGTGGACCCTCGGCTTCGGGATACCGGCCGCGATCGAGAGCCCCTCCACGATGTTGTGCAGCCGGGGCTCCTCGGCCGGCGAGACCTCCTTGGCCCTCGCCGAGGCCAGGACCACGCGGTCCCCGTACCGGTACGAGCCGATCGCCAGCACGAGCGCGATCGCGAGCGCGATGACGAGCCCCGCCACCGGCGACTCGAGCTGCACGCCGAGCGCGAATCCGACCGCGCCCAGCAGGAGGAAGGCCCCGGCGATCAGCAGCCACGTGCGGCGCTTGTTCGACGCGATCTGCTCGTACACGCGCTCGGCCTAGGAGAAGTCGACCGTCGCCGGGCCGCGAACCGGATCCTCGATGTCGAAGAACTCGCGGGGAGCGAACCGGAACAGCCTGGCCACGACGTTCGAGGGGAAGGATCCGATCAGGGTGTTCAGCCGCATGACCTGGTCGTTGTAGAACTGGCGCGCGTAGGCGATCTTCGACTCGGTCCCGGTGAGCTCCTCCTGCAGCGCCAGGAAATTCTCGTTCGCCTTCAGCTCGGGGTAGGCCTCGGCGACCGCGAGGAGCTGCCGAAGGCCGCGCGTGATCTGGTTTTCGGCCTGCGCCTGTTCGGGCACGGCGCCGGCGTCCATCGCCCGGGCCCGCGCCTCGGTCACGCTCTCGAACAGCTCGCGCTCGTGCGCGGCGTACCCCTGCACCGTCGTGACGAGGTTGGGGATCAGGTCGTAGCGGCGGCGGAGCTGGACGTCGATCTGGGCCCAGCCGTTGTCCACCCGCGCGCGCAGCGCGACGAGCCGGTTGTAGACGAGGACGGCCGCGACGAGCAGGATCGCCACGATCCCGAGCACGATCCATCCCCAGAGCGGCACGGCGGGAATCCTAGCCGCTCGCGATCCCGCGGCCCGCGATTCGCCCGTAGACGCTCTCCAAGCGGGGGGCCACGACCTCCCAGGAGAAGTCCCGCGCCCGCGCGCGTCCCGCGGCGGACAGCGACGAGGCCAGCCCGGGCTCGAGCAGGATCCGCCGCAGCGCCCGGGCGAGCGCATCCGGGTCGTTCGGTGGCACGAGG
>JBOGVL010000359.1:0-2887 GCA_050692535.1 Actinomycetota bacterium
AGCATCGGCCACGCGGGCTTCGTGCTGACAGGGTTGACGGCCGCCGGCGCGAGCGGCATCAGCGCGGCGTTGTACTACCTCGGCGCGTACGCGTTGACGATCCTGGGGGCGTTCGGCGTCGTGATGCTGGTGTCCGCCCGGGGCGAGCGGCGGACCTCCCTCGCCTCGTACGCGGGGCTGGGGCGGCGGAGCCCGGCCCTGGCGGGGCTGCTGACCGTGTTCCTGCTCTCGCTCACGGGCATCCCGCCCACCGCCGGCTTCGTCGCCAAGGTCGGCGTCTTCCGCGCCGCGACCGACGCCGGCTCCTGGCCGCTCGTGTTGATCGGTGTGATCGCGAGCGTCGTGGCGGCGTTCTTCTACCTGCGCGTGATCGTCCTCATGTTCATGCAGGAGCCCGAGGACGATGCCGAGACGGACGAGACGCTGGCGCCGCGGCTCGTGGTCGGCGCGTCGGCCGCCCTCGTGCTGTTCCTGGGCGTGTTCCCGGGTCTCGTGATCGGCTTCCTCGACCGAGCGGCGGTGCTCCGATGGTGACCGGATCGGGGAGCGAGCAGGTAGGGTCGGGGCGATGAGCCGACGCGTGATCCCCGGCCTCGAGGCGCCCGACCCGAAGCTCGAGCGCGAGATCCGGGCCCGGTTGGACGAGGTCGAGGCGGCCCTGGAGAAGGCGGTGCGCGCCGACTCCGACATGCTCGGGGAGACCGCGCAGTACCTGCTGACGGCGGGGGGGAAGCGCTTCCGGCCGATCCTCGTCCTGCTGGCGGGCTATTTCGGGGACCCCACCGACCCTCGGCTGATCCCCGGTTCGGTCTCGATCGAGCTGGTGCACCAGGCGACGCTGTACCACGACGACGTGATCGACGAGGCGGACTCGCGCCACGGCGTCCCTGCCGCCAACGTCCGATGGAGCAACACGGTGGCGATCCTGACCGGGGACTATCTCTTCGCTCGGGCGTCGGAGATCTCGACCGACCTCGGGACCGACATCTGCGCGCTCCTCGCCCGGACGATCGCGACATTGTGCGACGGGCAGATCCGCGAGGTCGAGGCTGCCGGACGCGTCGAGCAGACCGAGGACGCCTACATGGAGGTCATCCGGCGGAAGACGGGGGCGCTGATCGCGACCTCGTGCCGGCTGGGGGGGATGCTCTCGGACGCGCCGGCGGAGTACCTGGACGTCCTGGAGCAGTACGGCGAGGCGCTCGGGCTCGCCTTCCAGCTGTCGGACGACATCATGGACCTCACGGCGACCGAGCAGGAGCTGCAGAAGGAGCCGGGCCAGGACCTGAAGGAGGGCGTGTACACGTTCCCGGTCCTGCACGCCCTCGCGCACGACGAGCGGTCGGGCGAGCTCGACCGGCTGCTCCGCCCGGGTCCCCCCGAGGGCGACCGGTTGCGTCGAGCCCTCGACATCGTCCAGGGCTCCCGCGGTCTCGGTGCCGCCCGCGAGGCCGTCGTTGCGGAGGTGGACCGGGCGCAGTCCCTGGCCGCCCGGCTGCCCGAGGGGCCGTCACGGACCGCCCTCGTCCAGCTCGCGGAGTTCCTCGCCGCCCGGTGCGGGGCACGGCAGGCCTGAGGGTGGGGGCTCATGAAGCGAGCCGCACCGCGAGCGGTCGCCCCCACCAAGGTGAGGAGGGGATGTTGCTAGAATCCGCGCGGCTCGGGAAAACATTCACAAGCGTGGGGACCCGCTAGTTGGAGACCTATTACGAGTCCTACGGCGTCGTCCTCGCGGTCCTGGTCGCGGGCGTCGGGCTCGTCGCGGTCGCCTTCGGGGCCGCGCGGCTGATCGCACCCCACCGCCCCCTCCCCGAGAAGCTGCTGACCTACGAATGCGGCATCGACCCGGTGGGCGAAGGCTGGTCGCAGAGCCAGGTCCGCTACTACGTCTATGGTTTCCTCTTCGTCATCTTCGATGTCGAGGCGGTCTTCCTCTTTCCCTGGGCCGGGATCTTCGAGGGGCTCGGCTACCAGGCGGTCGTCGAGATGGCCATCTTCATCGGGATCCTGGCCGTCGGCCTCCTGTACGCCTGGCGCAAGGGGGTCCTCCGTTGGGCCTGATCACCGAGAAGACCCCGCTCGCCCAGCTCCAGCCGGTGAAGTTCCTCCTGAACTGGGGCCGCAAGTACTCGTTGTGGGTCTTCAACTTCGGGCTCGCCTGCTGCTCGATCGAGTTCATCGCTGCCTCGACCTCCAAGCACGACTTCATCCGGTTCGGCGTGATCCCCTTCGCCCACGGCCCGCGCCAGGCGGACCTGCTCGTCGTCGCGGGCACGCCGACCGACAAGATGGCCCCGGTCATCAAGCGCCTCTACGACCAGATGCCGGAGCCGAAGTACGTGATCTCGATGGGCTCGTGCGCCAACTGCGGCGGCCCGTACTGGGACTCGTACTCGGTGCTGAAGGGGATCGACCAGATCATCCCGGTCGACGTCTACGTCCCGGGCTGCCCGCCGAGGCCGGAGGCGCTCCTCGAGGGCATCATCCGGCTGCAGGAGAAGATCGAGAAGGAAGACATCAGGGAGAAGTGGAGTGGCAAGCTCACGCCCGCTGCCACCTCCTGAGGTCGAGACGCGGCTGCGCGCGCAGTTCGGGGACGACGTCGTCGCGTTCGAGGATTCCTTCGGCCACCCGGTCGTCACGATCTCGTCGTCGCGCTACCGCGAGCTGATGACGTTCCTGCGTGATGAGCCCGAGTTCGTCTGCGACTACTGCGACTTCACGTCGGGCGTCGACCGCGGCGACGCCGGGATCGAGATCGTGACCAACGTGTTCTCGACGACGCTGCACCACAACGTCCGGGTGAAGGTGGTGTTGCCCGCCGACGGGCTCCTGTGCCCGACGATCTCGGACATCTACCCGGCCGCCAACTGGCACGAGCGAGAGA
>JBOGVL010000360.1:0-2872 GCA_050692535.1 Actinomycetota bacterium
GGCGATCATGGAACTCAACGATGAGCTCCTGGCGCATCTCGGCGGCGCGTGGGACCAGCCACCGTTGCTCGAGCCCGGCTGGGAAGACGACGCGAGCCTCGATCCATTCCGGTCGCGAGCGTCGGCCATCCTCGACGAGATGTTCGGGACAGCAGGCGCACGCCCAGGATTGATCGCCTGGAAAGACCCAAGGCTGTCGCTCCTGTTTCCGTTCTGGCGCACGGTCACGCCGATCGCGACGACAATCGTCATGGTGCGGGACCCAAGAGAGGTGGCTGCCTCGCTGGCGGCGCGCCGCTACGGGGTCGCCGCGCCTCAAGCGGCCAGCTTGTGGCTGCGATACACCTTCGCCGCGGTTGCCAACGACCCCGGGCATCTCATGATCAGGTACGGCGATGTCTTCGAGAATCTCCCCGCGACTCTGGCCGCGATCGCCAGTCACCTCGAACTACCAGGTATCGATGTGCGGGTCGAGACGTCGGTGCGAGGCCACCTGGACCCGACGCTCCGTCATCACGTCAACCCAGTATCTCCACCAGAAGGCGACAACCCTCTCATGGCCCTCGCGCTCGCCGTGTGGAACCGCGGTGCCGTCGACCTCACGTTCCTCCCTCCGGTCGTCACGGACGGTATGGCCCGAGGGTGGTTCCGCCCGCCCGTCGACGGTGAGCTGCTCGCGCGCGCCCGCGCCGACGTCATGGCGCTTCGCGAGACCCTTCGGCAACGAATTCGCGAGCTGGAGAGCAGGGCGTAGTCGGCTCCCGCACTCATGAAAAGGCGATCGCAGCTCAGGATGCGCGTTCGGGGTCCCAGCGGGAGAGGTCGAGGTCGAAGAGCTCCTCGAGCTTCTCGATGTCGGCAGTGAAGTGCTGGTACAGGTCACGTCGCTGCTCGAGGTTCAGCTCGTGCCTCGTGCGACCGTCCGGACCGCCCGGGCCTTCCTGATTGCTGAATCGAATTCGGTCCAGCTCGGGTGGAGCAAAGTCAGCCGTCGCGCCGATATGGCGGAGGGCGCGGTCGTAGAACCCTCGGGGGTCGTCTTCGGTGTCATCGTGGAGCAGCACGAGGAGCTGGTCACCGAACCGCCGCTGGAATGGTTCCAGGCACGCGCCGTACCAGCCTCCGCTAACAATGCCCAGCGGATCGTCTTCAGGCGCAGTGCGGCGTACCACGTCGACGACATCGGCATCCGGCGACAGCGTCTTGAACCCAATGTGGTGGATTACGGCTGACTGAGCGCGGTCGACGGGATCACGAAGGATGGCGACCAAACGGACGTCGGGCACCACCTGTTGGATTCGCTCGGCCAGCGCTTCGGGTCGGTGGCGCCAGAACATGTAGCCCGGTGTCGCTTCGCCAACGAACTCCTCTCCCGCCCAACCCTCGAATTGTGAGCGGTACCACTCGACGCCGAGTGTCTGGAACCGCTCAGAGTTGTTGAAGAACTCGATCTCGATGGGCGCGGTGTAGATGTCGGGGTGAAGTCCGAGGTTGAGCCGCAGCCAACGCGTCGCGCTCTTTTGTGCTCCGATGATGAGAAACGTGGGTAGTGGTGTCGCGCCCGACATCTTGGGAGCCTCCTCTTCACCGCCTGAGCGCTGGAACGCACCATAACGGCTGGGGCCAGAACTGGACCCGGCTGCGTTTGTCGACGCACTCGAGCGCTCATTTACGCTAGGCCGGTGACCGGCGGTTCCCATCGCGCTGACCGCGCCTCCTCATTCGAGGGTCGCGCCCGCGAACCGCGTTTCGTGGTGCCCGAGGGGTTGGTGATCGATGACCTCGTTCGCCCCCGCCTCGTTCGACAGCTGGCGCGGGCGTCGTCGCGCATCGTCGGTGTCGTGGCCGAGACCACCGAACTGCCTCCGGGAGCGAGCTACCGGGTCCACGCCGAGTGGGGCGTGCTCGATCCCTTGTCGGCGGTGGCGGAATCGGAGGGTCCGGCTCGGGGCGTTGCGCTCCTACGACCTGGTGTCGAATACGAGGCCCGGGAGGGCGGAGTCGAGATCGGCACTCGCGCGCTGCTCGTGGACCGCGGGGCTCGTGCGCATGACCCGTGGCGGCCGATCGGTGGTCTCGACGTCGCGTCCGAGCTCGGTCGGCCCCCTTTCCCGCGCCGACCGGTCGTGACGTTCCTTTCGTGCGACGTCGAAGCCGGCCTCGCCGAATGGGCACGCAAGTTGGTCAATCGCCTCGTCCGTCGTGATGTCGAGGCTCGCTTGGCAATGCCCGACGTCGCCGAAGGTCTCCACCTCACCCGACCGTGCTTGCCGTGCGAGGCGTCCGTACAGGCGCTCGCTCCCGACGTCCTGATCACCCTCGACGAGAGCGCCGTGGCCCACGCCCAGAGTTGGTGCGGAACGGCTCGCTCGACCGTGATTGTCGAGCTGGTGCCCGAACTCCCCGAACCCGTGCACCTGCTGCCGTGGCAGATCGGCCGGGCGTCGGGCCGCCTTCGGGCTCAGATCAATCGGCGCGTCAATGCCAATGCCCTGGTCGCTCTCGTCCATCGCCTCTGTGCCGGACCCCATCCGATGCCGCCGGTCGACAGAGCCGAACCCGCCGAGGGCGAGGCACGTCCGGTGACCGGCAGGCAGCGAAGCTGCGCGGTGGTGATGAGGGCGGACGGCAATCACATCTCCTCGCGGAGCCAGGGCCTCGTCGATCATCTGTCAGCGGGCGGCATCACGACCGAGCTGATGCCGACTTCCCGCGACCCGAACGTCCCGGCTGCACTCGCAGCCGATCTCGTGGTGCTCATCGGAGCCCACGATGAAGAGAGCATCGTCGACCTGATCGCCACTCGTCGTGCCGCCGGACGTCCGACGGTCGTCGACATCGTCCCGACCGATCTCGCCCGTGTGAACGGCAC
>JBOGVL010000361.1:0-2867 GCA_050692535.1 Actinomycetota bacterium
GTGTCGCCGCGATCGCGCCGGACGACGTGTGGGTCGTCGGGTTCACCGGCGATCCCGTCGCGTCGCTCGAGGAGGCGCTCATCCTGCACTGGGACGGCCAGCTGTGGGCCGTGGTCGACGCCGGGCGCGCGGTCGGCACGGGCAAGAGCGCGCTGCTCGACGTCGAGGCCGCCGCGCCCGACGACCTGTGGGTCACCGGGTACCTGCACAACAACCCCCTGATCGCGCACTTCGACGGTGCGTCGTGGTCGCGCTCGGATACGGGCCTGGTGGGCGAGACGAACGCGATCGCGCCCCTGGTCCCGACCGATGTCTGGGCCGTCGGCGCCCCGATCCAGCGTTTCGACGGGACGTCCTGGGTGCCCGTCGCCGAGGTCCGCTCCGAGGGCCGGCTGCTCGGCGTCGCGGCCGTGAGCCAGAGCGACGTGTGGGCGGTCGGGGTCCGGGCCGCCGGGGAGGCGGCGACCAAGTCGCTCGTCCTCCGCTTCGACGGGCGGCGATGGACGGCGGTCGAGGGACCGGGGATCCCGGGATCCGACGCGCTCACCGGCGTGGACGCCCTCGAGGACGGCACGGTGCTGGCGGTCGGTTACAAGGACGTCGAACCGGGGCGCCGCACGGTCTCGATCCGGGGCACGACGTGCTTCCCGGAGGCGTAGGCGGAGGTGGACCTTCGCCTGAGCGCCGGTCATCGCGAGCTCAAGGAGCGAGCCCGCTCGTTCACGGAGGAGGTCCTCTTCCCGCTCGAGCGCGAGTGCGAGGAGGGCGACGGGCTGACGCCGGAGAGCCTCGCGGCCGCGAAGCGGGCGGTGCTCGACCGCGGCTTCAACGCGATCAACCACGCCGTTGAGGACGGCGGACAGGGGCTCGACCTCCTCGAGCAGATCCTCGTCGAGGAGGAATGGGGGAAGGCGACCGGCTCCCTGTGGGACCTGCCGTGGCGCCCGTCGATCCCGCTGCGGGTCGGGACGCCGGAACAGAAGGAGCGCTACCTCCACGCGGCGGCCCGCGGCGACCGGCGCGACGCGTACGCGATCACCGAGGAGGGCGCGGGATCGGACCCAACGATGGTTCGGACCACGGCCGTCCGGGGCGGGGGTGGCTGGGTCCTGAACGGCGAGAAGTGGCACGTGACGGCTGGCGACGTCGCCGACTTCTTCCTCGTGCACGCGCACGTCGACGGCGACGCGGCGAAGGCCACGGTCTTCCTCGTCGACAAGGACACCCCGGGCGTCGAGCTGGTCCGCACACCCAAGTACACCCACACGTTCGTGTTCGAGCACCCGATCTTCGCCTTCCGCGACGTGCAGGTCGGCAACGACGCGGTCCTCGACGAGGTGGGCCGCGGGTTCGAGCTCACCAAGGAATGGTTCGTCGAGGAGCGGATCATGATCGGCGCGCGCACCGTCGGCGCCGCCACGCGGGCGCTCGACCTGGCACTGGCGTTCGCGAAGGACCGGATGCAGTTCGGCCGCCCCATCCTCGAGTTCCAGGCGGTCGAGTTCATGCTGGCCGATATGGCGGCCGAGATCATGGCCGCGAAGGCGATGCTCTATCGCGTCGGCTGGCAGGCCGCGCGGGGAGCGACAGCGCGCACGGAGCTCCACGCGCTCGCGTCGTCGGTCAAGCTCCTCTGCTCGGAGACGGCCGGGCGCGTCGTTGACCGGGCCGTGCAGATCCACGGCGGCCGCGGCTACATGCGCGAGCAGCCGGTCGAACGGCTCTGGCGCGAGCTCCGGGTCGACCGGATCTGGGAGGGCACGTCCGAGATCCAGCGCACCATCGTCGGCAACGAGCTGCGGAAGCGAGGCCACCGGGCCTTCACGGACTGGCCCGAGGAACGTTGACCGCGGGATACTCGGCGGGCATGGGTGACATCAGGATCGGCGTCGACATCGGGGGGACGAAGGTCCAGGTGGCGGCCGTCCGCGAGGGCGAGATCGTCGGCGCGCACCGAATCATGACCCCGCAGCGTGGCGCGAAGGAGCTCGTCGCCGCCATCGAGGAAGCGATCGCGAAGGTCCTGGCCGACGCGGGCGTGGGGCTCGCGGATCTCGTGGGCATCGGGGTCGGTGTGCCCGGCGCCGTGGACACCTCGGCGGGGACCGTCGCGAACGCCAACAACGTCCCCGGCCTCGGCGAGGAGACGCCCGTTCCCTTGGCGGCGATGGTGTCCGAGACGGCGGGGGGCGCGCCGGTTCGGCTCGAGAACGACGCTCGCGTCGCCATCCTCGGCGAGTGGCGGCGGGGCGCGGGCCGCCCCTACCGAAACCTGCTGGGCGTGTGGGTGGGGACGGGGGTTGGGGGCGGGCTCGTGCTGAACGGCGAGCTGCACGAGGGACAAGGCGCCGCCGGCGAGATCGGACACATGACGGTGAAGCCGGGCGGCCGCGTCTGCTCCGACGGGCGTCGCGGTCACCTGGAGTCCTACTCCGGGCGCGGCCGGATGGAGGCCCGGGCCCGTTCGCTCGTGAAGGAAGGCCGAAAGACGATCCTGTTCGAGCTCATGGAGAAGAAGGGACGGACGCGCCTGTCCTCCGGCGTGATCGCCGACGCGCTCGAGCGCGAGGACAAGCTGGCACTCGAGCTGGTCGACGACGCGGTGTGGGCGCTCGCGATCGCGATCGCGTCGGTCCAGAACCTGCTGGCGCTCGAGGCGATCGTGATCGGCGGCGGGCTCGGCGACCGGCTCGGCGCGCCCTTCGTCGGGCGGATCGCGGCCGAGATGGCGCCACAGCTGTTCGTCTCCGACCGCCCGCCCGCGATGCTCACCACCGAGTTCGGCGATCTCTCGGGGGCGGTCGGCGCGACCGTGCTGGCCGGCGGGTGAGCTCTGGCCGGTCGCGAGGGCGCGGGGCGACCTCGCG
>JBOGVL010000362.1:0-2862 GCA_050692535.1 Actinomycetota bacterium
GCGCTGGACGGCGCCGTAGCGCGCCCGCACAGCGCCGAGGTGGAAGAGGCTCGTCGCGCGCTCCAGCGCGTAGCGAGGCAGCCCGATCTCCCCCTGCCGAAGCGCCTTCGTGAGGGCGTCGGCACGGATTGGGGTCACGTCCGGGAGGCGGTCAGGCGTCTGTGCGCCGACGGGAGCTGCGGCAGCGAGGGCGAGGACCGCCACCATGCGAGACAGATGAGCCATCTCTGAACGGCGCGAGCCTGCTCGAAGCGCGAGCTCGCGATCTGAGCCCTGAACCCTATCCCGTCCGACGCGCACTGTTTTGGGGGCGGAACGCCCGGGGAGGCCGACATCTACCGCTCATCAACCGAATCACCGGCTTTCGCGGGCGCTCGAGCGCGCGCCGGAGGTCCCCAGCAGAATGCAACTCCCGCTCACAGGCGGCTGCAATTGCGGCGCCGTCCGCTACGAGGTCAGCGCACCGCTCCCTGGTGCGAGCTACTGCCACTGCACGCGTTGTCAGCGACGGACCGGCGCCGCAGCATCGCCTCAGGCACACCCCGCTCCGAACACCTTCTGCGTCGTCGCCGGCGAGGAGAAGCTGCGAATGTGGAAGCCGCCGGACGGCGGGGGAAAAGTGGTTTTGCGGCGCTGCGGCTCGGCGATGTTCGGTCGCAACCCTCTGCACCCCGAGTCGGTCGGCATCCGGATGGGGACGTTCGACGACGATCCAGGAATCCGTCCGACGGTGCGGCAGTTCGTCGCGTACTCCGCCCCCTGGGAACCGATCGTCGATGACGGCCTTCCGAGATTTCCCGAGCGTCGTCATGACCCCGGCGCACGTCCGCTCTGACACCCGCCGTGTGGGAACGCCCTAGGGCGAGGGGCAGGTCGAGGGCCGCTGGGTGGACCGCGTCGTGGGGCTCGACGGGGTCCGGGTGGGTTTCGCGTTCCTGCAGACCCCGGACGGCCACGGAAGACTCGAGCTGATCAAGTTCCACTCGCCGTCGAACGAGGGCGACAAGGGGCACGCGTCGGCGAACACGCGGGGTATCCGCCACGTCGCCTTCGCCGTCGAGGACATCGACGCCGTCGTCGCCGGCCTGCGAGCCCGCGGCGCCGACCTCGTCGGCGAGCTGGAACGCTACGAGGACAGCTACCGGCTCTGCTACGTCCGCGGCCCCGAGGGGATCATCGTCGAGCTGGCAGAACAGATCGGCTGACGAATCCGATCCGCCGCCGACCCCCGAGCGAGACGTTCGCCGACGCCGACGTCATCCGGGTCGGTCGTATCCTCATCGCGTCCTCATCAATCAGAGGCCGAGCCCGCTACGTCGAGAGGCCCCGCTTGGGCGGGACCTCTCGATTCGGCCGTCGTGTCGTTCCTAGGGAGCGTTCGCGCGGCAGCTCTGGGCCAGCCCGCCGGGGTGGCCGTCCGCCGCACGGGCGTAGATCCGACGGGTCCTGTCGAGGCCGCCGTCAGCGGCGAAGACGGCGAACGGGACGCTTGGGAGCGGCGACGGCACCCACCCTTCCGGTGCGCCCGCCGGAGCCTCGAACACGTTGTTGGCGAGGAGACGATTGAGCTCGTCGTGTGCTCGCTCCCCCGCCGCGACGTCGCCCCCGCGGATCGCGTCGACCCAGTGGCACTCCCACGCGTTCATCGCTATGAAGACTGCCGCCCCTCCGCCGCCACCACGAATCGTCACGGAGTCGTCGGGGACGTCGATCTTCGGCCAGACGACTCCCGGCGGCAGGTCGAGGTGCCTCTGCGCGTCCAGAAACTCTTGTCTCGTGACCGGGGGCTCGACGACATCCCCGCCGAGCCACTGCGAGATCGCGAACGCCGTCGAGGCCAGCAGCACCGCGATGAGCGCGGCGAGGACGAGAACGAGGCCGTGGCGCTGCCGTCGCGACGGGCCTTCGCGCCGCTTGCTCGCCGGCGCATCCTGCGGCAGGGCGGTGATGCGGTCGAACAGCTCGCTGTCGTCGGCGGCCGGCGGCTCGGGCACGGGATTCGCCCGGCGCAGGCGGGCCATGGTCGAGTCGTTGCTCATGTCGTCTCCAGGTCGAGGTTGCCGTTGGGCTCGCGCCGGCCGCCGGCGGCTGCTTCGTCCAGCTTGGCGCGCAACCGCCGCCGCGCTCGCAGCAGGCGGACCCGGAACGCCGACGGGTTGATGCCGAGAGAGCGCGCCGCCTGGGTCGGCGTCAGGTCCTCCCAGGCCACGAGGAGAAGCGCCTCGCGATCGACGTACGAGAGAGACCGCAAAGCGGACTCGAGCTCCGGGTCGAGCTCGAGAGCCTCGGTCTCCGACGCCGTGTCGACGGGAGCCGAAACGGTGCGTGCCCGCCGCCGATCCGCGAGCACGACGTTTCGGGCCGTCGCGAAGAGCCACGGGCGTGGATCGTCCCGGGGGACGTCCGCCAGGCGTCTCCAGGCGATGGTCATCACCTCTGCGGCAGCGGCCTCAGCATCCGCGTGCCCTCGTCGCCGCGCATACGCGGCGACGGCGCCGAGGTGCGAGAACACGGAGCGGAACCGTTCCTCGGCAGCGAGTCGATCGGGAATGGTGGTCATGCCCGTAACTGTCGAGAGGGAGATGTTGCGTTACACACGCCCGGAAGGCTAGTCCGGCGCCTCGAGCCGACGGCGGGGCCCCGGGTCAGGAGTCCCACCGTCCGCGATTCCCTCAGAACCTCACGCGGTCGACGTAGTCGAAGCCCTTCTCGGCAGCCTCGAACGGATCGAATGTCGGGGTCGCCGAAGCCTGGATCGTGCTCGACGGCGTAGTACCTGATGTGCCCCTTGGCCTCGGCGAAGATCTCGGGACGCAGGCTACCCCTCGGCCTGCGGGCCGCAAAGCGAAGAGGGCCGCGCCC
>JBOGVL010000363.1:0-2856 GCA_050692535.1 Actinomycetota bacterium
GAGCTGCACCGCCTCGACGGCGTCGCCTACCTGAGAGGCGACGCTGATGTGACCGGTCGGCAGCTCGCTGTCCCCGAAACCCTGCGCGTGAAACCGCAGCACCGGGAACCCGGCGGCAGCGATCCTGCGCGCGAGCGGTACCTCGAATGGCTGGAGGTTGACCTGGTCCATCGCGAAGGCGTGGCAGAGGACCCAGCCGTCCTCCCGGGGGGCGCCGAGCGGCGCCGAGTGGACTGCGACGGTCCGGGCGCCGCCGATCGTGGGTGTCAGGAAGCGCTCGGCGATCCCCCGGCGGGGGTCCGAGAACGATCGCAGTTGCAGCAGCTCGAGAATGCCCTCGGAAGCCGTCTCCGGCTCGTCCGAGCGCACGTCGACCTGTTCGCCCATGGACGAGCCTCCAGTCCCTTGTCGCGGCAGTCGTGTGGCTAGGACGAGAGGTTGAGGGCGATCCCGGAGACCGTCACGGTTTACTCTCCGTAGCTTCCCTACGTCCTTCGGCGCACGCAGCACGAGTCCAGGCAGGGCAGGCCGCCGATTCGTACGTCGCGCGCCGTACGAGAGATACGCGCGCCGGTGCATGAGGAGGGGTGGGGTCTCTCCCTACACTCGGGCTCCCGCCGGAACCCCGAGGGAAGGCCGCCATGTCGCGTGATGCCAGCAAGTCTCCGAGAGGTGAAGCCAGGCTCCCCTTCGAGATCGTGATGCATCTTCGCCGCAACTTCTCCCTGGTCCTGCTGGACCTCGCGCTCGTGTTCCCGGCCTACCTCGTCCCCCTCGTGCTGAGGTTCGACGGCTCGGTTCCCGACAAGTTCTGGCGGATGTTCTGGATGTTCGTGCCGATCGCCGCGCTGGTGCACCTGCTCATGAACCACGTTTTCGGTCTCTACGGCCAGATGTGGCGCTACGCGAGCGTGCTGGAGGCGCGGCGGGTCCTCGTGTCGGGGATCTCGGCCGGGGCGCTGGTGTTCGTGCTCGGCTCGATCTGGGCGGGCGAGCGGCCGGTCCCGCTGTCGGTGGCGGTCCTGGGCCCCATCCTGTCGCTGCTGTTCTTCGGCGCGGTTCGCTTCCAGAGCCGGTTGTTCGGGTTCCACCGGCGGAACGTCTCCAGCACGAGGATCCGGGTGCTCCTCATGGGGGCGGGCGACGCCGGGGCGATGATCCTGAAGGACATCCAGACGGCCCCGTCGCTCGGCCTGGATCCGGTGGGGATCGTGGACGACGACCCCCGCAAGCGCGGCTACTCCATGAACGGCGTCCGCGTCCTCGGCAACCGAGCCGAGATCCCGCCCCTCGTGGAACGGCTCGGCGTCCAGCAGCTGCTCTTCGCGATCCCGTCCGCCTCCAGCGAGATCGTGCGCGAGGTCGCGGCGCTCTGCGAGGAGGCGAACGTGACGATGCGCGTCGTCCCGTCGGTCCGGGAGATCTACGGGGGAAAGATCACGGCGCGGGACATCCGGGACCTGCAGATCGAGGACCTGCTCGGACGTCAGCAGGTCGAGACCGACCTCGAGTCCGTCCGCGCGATCCTCCAGGGGCGCCGGGTGCTCGTCACCGGCGCCGGCGGCTCGATCGGCTCCGAGATCGCCCGCCAGGTCGCCGAGCTCGAGCCCGCCGCGCTGATCCTGCTCGATCACGACGAGACCCACCTCCACGACGTCCAGATGCAGCTGCACGACACACCCGGGCTGGAGCTCGTGCTGGCGGACATCCGCGAGCGCGAGCGGATCCTGCAGCTGTTCACGGCGTACCGCCCGGAGGTCGTCTTCCACGCGGCGGCCCACAAGCACGTCCCCGTCCTCGAGGTCCACCCCGAGGAGGCACTGATGACCAACGTGATGGGGACGATGAACGTGGCCGACGCGGCGCTGGCGGCCCGGGTTCGCCGGTTCGTCATGATCTCGACCGACAAGGCCGTCCGGCCCGTGAGCGTGATGGGCGCGTCCAAGTGGTTCGCGGAGCAGGTGGTCCGGGGGACGCGCGAATCCGGATGCGTGTTCTGTGCCGTGCGGTTCGGCAACGTCCTCGGAAGCCGGGGGAGCGTGATCCCGACGTTCCTGCGGCAGATCTCGGAGGGCGGACCGGTGACGGTCACCGACCCCTCGATGGCGCGCTACTTCATGAGCATCCAGGAGGCGGTGCAGCTGGTCCTGCAGGCCGCCGCCCTCTCTCGGGGCAACGAGGTGCTGACCCTGGAGATGGGCGAGCCGATGAACATCCTGGACCTCGCCCGCCGCCTCATCCGACTCTCGGGCCGGGTGCCAGACGTGGATGTCAAGATCGAGATCGTCGGGACGCGCCCGGGCGAAAAGGTCGTCGAGGACCTCGTCGATCCGCTCGAGGAGCCGCTCCCGAGCGCGCATCCGGGGATCGCGGTCTCGCGGCCCCCGGTGCCGGACCGGCCGGCGCTGCGGCGCGCGCTGTGGGAGCTCGAAGGGCTTGCCCTGAAGGGCGACTCAGAGGCGCTCGCCGCACGCCTGAAGGGGCTCGTCGGCGAGTCGCTCCACCTCGTGCGGACGGGCACGGAATGACCCCTCGAGCGATCGTCGTCGCCCATCGGGAGGGCATGATCGCGGAGGGCATCGCGGCGGCCCTTCGCCAGTACCCCGACATCGTGACCGTCGCCGTGGCGACGACGGCGGCCGAGACGGACCGCCGAAGCGAGCGTGCGGATGCCGTCGCGTTGGATGCGCTGCTTCCGGGCGCCGAGCTCACGGCCCGGCGGCTTCGGCGTCGCGGCGTGCGGGTCGTGTTCCTCGGTGACGGGGGCGAGGAGGACGCCGGCGTCAGCATCTCGACGCGATCGTCGGTCGAGAGCCTCGCCTCGGCGCTCGTGCCGGGCGCCACGACGCGGCCGGT
>JBOGVL010000364.1:0-2855 GCA_050692535.1 Actinomycetota bacterium
CAAGCCGCTCTGCGACACGCACCGTACGGCGGAGCTGCTCGATCGCTTCCGCCCACGAGCGCGGGCGATCTGGGCGTATCGGGACGTCGACGGCCGAGTGCGATCGGCGCTGGCGAAGTTCGGCGATTCGGACCTGCAGGTGCTCCGCGCCTTCGCCGCCGGAATGTCCGGCGCCGAGTGGCAGATGCAGGGGATCTCGTTGGAGAACGCCGACTTCATCAGGAGCTTGGACGTCGGGCGTCTCTCGGCGGCGTCGGCGGCCGCCCTGTTCTGGGTCTTCCGCAACTCGCTGTACTTCGAGCTGTCCCTCGATCGGCGCGACGATGCGATGCTGGCGTCCTACGACCGGTTCCTCGCCGAGCCAGAGCGCTCCGCGCGTGCGCTGTGCGCCTTCCTCGGTCTCGCCTACCGGCCCGAACTGATCGCGCACGTCAAGCAGCGGCCTCCGGCGTGGACGGAGCCGATCTCGATCGACCACCGGATCCGTGAGCGCTGCTCGGAGCTGCAGCATCGCCTCGACCAGGGCCGTCTGGATCAGGTCGCGAGGCTGGTCGGCGGATGAGCGTTCCTCGGCGGACCGCCGACGCGACCTCGAGCCGCGAACCTGCGCCCGGAGACCGGCTCAGGATCCTCGTCGTGTCGTTCCGGTTCCCACCGTTCAACTCCGCCGGCGCCGTCTCCATCGGGAAGGCGGCCAAGTACCTCGTCGCGCTCGGCCACGAGGTCCAGGTGATCACGGCGGGCGATCAGCAGCTGCCCACGAACCTGCCGATGGAGGTGGACCCCGGGACCGTCGTCGCCACGCGGTGGTTCAACCCGATGCGCGTCGCGGAGCCCATCGCCGGCGGGAGACAGCGGGTGTCCGCAACCGGCTTCTCGGCCGGCAGGCGGCACGACCGGCTCGTCCATCGGGTCGGCCGCCTCTACCGGAGCGTGATGATCCCCGACCGGGAGATCGGCTGGGCGTGGCCGGCCGTCCGGGCGGGGCGGCGGCTGATCTCGACGTGGCGGCCCGACGTCATCTTCGCCTCGGCCCCCCCGAACACGTCGCTCGTGGTCGCCAAGGCCTTGTCACGCGGCACCGGCATCCCGTGGGTCGCCGGGCTCGGCGATCTGTGGTCCGACAACCCGTACAACCCGTATCGAGGGACGCCACTGGCTCGCCTCGATCGGAGCCTGGAGTCTCGCGTGCTGCGGGCGGCCGCGGGGTGCGTCGTCACGACCGATGAGGCGGGGGAGCTGATCCGCGGCCGGTACGGGACGCCGACGGCGACCGTGATGAACGGATTCGACGCCGACGACGCGCGCACGCGATCCGGTCCGTCCCGCCCCAACGAGCTTCGGATCGTCTACACGGGCATTCTCATGCACGACCGGCGAGATCCAACGGCGCTGTTCCGCGCGATGCGACGTCTTCGCGACGAGGGGGACACGGTCGTCGCCGACTTCTACGGGCGTGATGCTCCCGTCGCCGAGAAGGCGGCGGGCCGAGTGGGCGTCACGGACCTGGTCCGCAGCCACGGCCCGATCTCCCACGAGGAATCGCTGCAGGCTCAGCGAGACGCCGACGTTCTCCTCCTCCTGCAGTGGAACGATCCCGCCGAGCGCATCACGTGCCCGCTCAAGATCTTCGAGTACGCGGCCGCGCTTCGGCCGGTGCTCGGCCTCGGCCCGGACGACGGGGTCGTGGCCCGTCTGCTACGGCAGTTCGACATGGGGATGGTGCTGCAACACCCCAACGACATCGCTCGCGAGCTCCGACGGTGGACTGAGCTGAAGGCTCGTTTGGGCCACGTGCCCGACGTGGCGCCGGTTCCCCCCGGCGAGCTCAGCCGGGAGCGACAGGTCGCCACGCTGGCGAGTTTCCTGGCGGACATCGTGGACCTCGTCGGATCGCGACGACATGGCTGAGGGGACACGGATGTTGCGGGTGGTCCACGTGATCGGCCAGATGCCCCGGCACGGGACCCAGCTGCAGCTGGCCGGCATGCTTCGGTGTGCACACGGGCGGCACTGGCACGCGACGCTCGCGGTCCTCCGGGGCGGCGATGCTCTCACGCAGGAGCTCCAAGCCGCCGGTGTCCCGGTCGTCGAGTTCTGCGGGCCCGACGTGGACCTCGGACGATTCGTGTCGCTCCGACGCCTCCTTCGTACGGCGGACGTCGTGCACTCCTCGCTGTGGGGAGCCAACGCCTACGCCCGGACGGCCGTAGCGACGTTGCGCCGGCGGCCCGTCGTCGTGGTGGCGGAGCGAAGCGTCGAGGAGTTCCGATCGGGACTCCGGCGCGGGATCGATCGCACGCTCCGGCGATGGACCGATGAGTACATCGCCAATTCCAACGACGTCGCGGGGTTCGTGGCGCGGGTTCACGGCGTGCCCCGTGACCGGGTGACCGTTGTCCGGAACGGCGTCGACCGGACGGTCTTCTCTCCGTTTGGCCGCAACCACGAACGCGACAGCACGGCCAGGCTTGGCACGGTCGGCCGGCTGATCCCCGAGAAGGGGTTGGACGTCCTGTTGGCGGCCATGCCGGCGATCCTCGCGCGGCGCTCCGCGGTCCTCACCGTGGTCGGCGAGGGCCCGGAGCGTCGCACGCTCGAGGCTCGCGCGCGCGAACTGCCGGTGGCATTCGCCGGTGAGCTCCAGAACCCGTCCGAAGTCGCGTCGTTCCTGCGAGGCCTCGATGTCTTCGTCATGCCTTCGCGATGGGAGGGCCTGCCGAACGCGATGCTCGAGGCACTGGCGTGCGGGGTGCCCGTGGTGGCCACGGACGTATCCGGGATGGCGGAGGCCTCCGGCGGCCGCGCGTTGCTCGTTCCCCCTGACCGGCCGGCGGCGCTGGCCGAGGCGGTGT
>JBOGVL010000365.1:0-2805 GCA_050692535.1 Actinomycetota bacterium
CCCCGGGGATCTCGATCCCGCCGACGTCGCTCGCGAATATGCGGAGCGGAACGGCGCCGCGGTGATCGCCTGCGAGTGCGAAGTCGAGACCTTCCAGGCGCTCGTCACCGTGCGCGCCGACGTGGGCCCGCTCCTGCTGTTCGCCGACGACCGGATGGTGGCGGCGACGGCGCGAGCGGTCGTCGACCTGCCCACCTGACCGGATCCGCGGGCCCGGCCGGCGCCTCCGTTCCCGACGGTCCCCGGGTGTACCATGCCCGCACGATGGCGATGCGAGCGCTGCGGCCGAGGCGGAGCAAGCGGGGGCTCCTCGCGACCGTCGATTACACGCTCGCCAAGCGAGCCCTGCTGGTACAGGTGCGGACCGGCTTGCTCTCGCGGGCCGACATCTGCGACGCCCACCCCGAGCTGCTGCGGGCCGCCCGGAACGTGGGCGAGAACTCGCGCCGGGACTGCCCGGTCTGCTCGCAGGCCAAACTCCGACTCCTCGCCTACGTCTACGGCGACGGGCTGAAGGAGAACAACGGCCGCGTCTGGCCGCTCGACGTCGGTCTGTCGATGGCCGCCGACCGCCCCGGCGCCTGGTGCTACGTGGTCGAGGTCTGCACGGAGTGCCAGTGGAACCACCTGTCCGAGGCCTTCGTGGCCCGGGCCGTCTGAACCTTCCGCCCAACCAGATACCGGCGCCCACGGCAACCGTCACGGGAACTCCACGGCCTTTGCGCTGGTCGGCTGCCCGGGAATCGTGAACCCGTGGATACAATCGACGACACCTTGGCGGTCGACACCGCAGCCCGCCGGACCGGACGAGGTCCGAGACACGCCTCCCGCAAGAAGCGCCCGCAGAAGGGCTTCAAGGCCTGGCTGCGCCGCTGGTGGTGGGTCTTCGTCGTCGTGCCCGCCACGGCGATGCTGCTCGTGCTCGGGATGCTCGTCTACGTGTACACGCAGCTCGAGCTGCCCAGCACGCCGCCGCCGCTGCAGACCACGTACGTCTACGACCGCGACGGGAACCAGATCGCGACGCTGCACGCCGGCGTCGACCGCACGATCATCCCGCTCTCGGAGATGCCGAAGACGCTGCAGCACGCCGTGCTCGCGGCCGAGGACAGCGAGTTCTACGAGCATCCCGGGATCGACCCGGTCGGCATCGTGCGCGCGGCGTGGAAGGACCTCGTCGCCGGCGAGGTCGTGCAGGGGGCCTCGACGATCACGCAGCAGGTCGTGAAGAACGTCTACGCCGGCGAGTACGTGGAGGACCCGGAGACCGGAGAGGAGACCTACGTCGTCCCGCCGCGGACGTTCGGCCAGAAGATCCGCGAGTCGCTCCTCGCCATTAAGGTCGAGCAGGAGTTCACGAAGGACGAGATCCTCGCGACGTACCTCAACACGGTCTACTTCGGCCACGGTGCCTACGGCGTCCAGGCGGCGGCCCAGACCTACTGGCAGAAGGACGCGAGCGAGCTCACGATCCTGGAATCGGCGACGCTCGCCGGCGTCATCCAGAGCCCGTCGATCTACGACCCGGTCGTCGATCCGGACGGCGCCCGGGATCGGCGCAACTACGTGCTGGACCGGATGGTCGGCGTGGGGTACCTCGATCCCGCCCGGGCCGAACCCATGAAGGACGTGCCGGTCACGACGAACGAGATCGAGCTCGGGCTGAACTTCCCGGGCAAGCTCGGCTACTTCCTCGACCACACGCGCCGGGTCCTCATCGACAAGTTCGGCGAGCCAGCGGTCTTCGGCGGCGGTCTCGAGGTGACCACCACGCTCGACATGGACATGCAGCGCGCCGCCGAGGCCGCGGTCGCGAACCGGCTCCCGTCGCCCGAGGACCCCGACGCCGCGCTCGTGGCGATCGATCCGCGGACCGGTGGGATCCTCGCGATGTACGGGGGCAAGAACTTCAACCGGGAGCACGTGAACCTCGCGACGGGCGCGGGCGGGACCGGGCGGCAGTCCGGGTCCGCGTTCAAGCCCTTCACGCTCGTCGCCGCGCTCGAGCAGGGCTACGACCTGACGACCGACCGGTGGAGCGGGCCGTCGTCGATCGAGATCGAGGACCCCGCGTGCTACACGGACGGCGCGCCGTGGGAGCTCTCGAACGCGAGCGACTCCGAGAGCGGGACGTTCACGCTGCTGTCGGCGACGACCCACTCCGTGAACACGGTGTACGCGCAGGTGGCGTCCGCGGTCACGCCGGCCGCGATCGCCGACGTCGCCGAGCGCATGGGGATCCGGACGCCGCTCGAGCCGGTCTGCTCCATCACCCTCGGGACGCAGTCCGTCACGCCGCTCGATATGACGACGTCGTACGCGACGCTGGCGGCGCATGGCGAACGCCATCGGGGGACGCCGCTGCTGCACGTCGTCGACGCGACGGACGCGACGCAGTTCCAGCTCGACGAGAACGGCGAGCAGGTCCTCGATCCCAACGACGCGAACCTGACCACCTACGCGCTCGAGACGGTGATCACGAGCGGCACGGGGACCAACGCCAACATCGGTCGCCCGGCGGCCGGCAAGACCGGCACGAACCAGGAATACCGGGACGCGTGGTTCTGCGGGTACACGCCGCAGCTCGCCGCCTGCGTCTGGGTCGGCTTCGCGGAGGCCCAGGAGCCGCTGGTGAACATCGAGGGATACTCGGCCGTGTTCGGCGGCACGATCCCCGCGCTCATCTGGCACGACTTCATGACGGAGGCGCTCGCCGGCAAGCCCGTGCGCCCCTTCGCGGAGCCGACCTTCGAGGGCTACACGCTGGGTCCGCCGACGCCGGCCCCCGCGCCCTCGCCATCGCCG
>JBOGVL010000366.1:0-2802 GCA_050692535.1 Actinomycetota bacterium
ATGCCGTCGAGGCCCTCCTTCCCGAGGACCATCTGGTCGTCGAGCTCTCCGTTCCGGGAGAGGGCGACGAGCGCCGGATCGCCATCCGGCCGGTCGGGGCCCGCGGGGTCGCACGGTGGGAGCGGCTCGAGCAGGCGATCGAGCCGTGGCGGTCGTCGTGATCGTCCTCGGGATCGACACGTCGACGAGCCACACGTCGGTCGCGCTCGGCACCGAGCAGGGGCTGCTCGCCGCGACGCAGTTCGCCGGCGCGCGCCGGCACGACGACGTGGTCCCGGCGATCGAGCGGCTGCTGGAGTGGAGCGGCGTCGAACTGTCGAGCGTCGGCGGGGTCGCGGTCGACCTCGGCCCCGGCCTGTACACGGGTCTCCGGGTCGGGATCCAGGTGGGGAAGTCGCTCGCGCAGATCCTCCGGCTGCCGATCGCCGGGTTCCCGTCGCTCGACGTGCTCGCGTTCGGCGTCCGCACGACCCGTCGCCGGATCGCCGCAGTGATCGACGCGCGACGCGGCGAGGTGTTCTTCGCGTTCTACCGCAGCGTGCCGGGCGGGGTCGTCCGGGAGGGCGGGTACCGGGTCGACCGCCCCTCGGCGCTCACGGCGGAGCTCGTCGCCACCCCGGACGAGGTGTTGCTGGTCGGGAACGGTGCCATTCTGTACCGACAGGAGTTGGAGGAGCCCGGCACGCGGGTGGCCTTCGCGCCTGCGGCCCTGGCCCATCCGTGGGCCTCGGCACTGGTGGAGGTGGCGGCACCACGGTTCATCCGGGAGGAGGCCGACCGGCTGAACGACGTCGTGCCCCTGTACCTGAGGAAGACGGATGCGGAGATCGTCTGGGATCAGCGAGCTCGAGGCGCCTCGGCTTGAGGTGACCCGGATGAAGCGCCGCCACCTGCGCGGCGTCATGGCGATCGAGCGCCAGGTCTATCCGCGCCCGTGGAGCCCGAACCTGTTCCTGTCCGAGATGAGCGAATCGCGCAACCGCTGCTACCTCGTCGCGCGGATCGACCGCGAGGTCGTCGGCTACGGCGGACTGATCTGCTACGGCGAGGAGGCGCACGTCACCAACGTCGCGGTCGACCCGGTGCAGCACCGCCGTGGGATCGGCAGCCGGGTCCTGCACGACCTGATCCTGGCCGCGGTGGAGATGGGTGCCGAGGCGGTGTCGCTCGAGGTCCGGGTGACGAACTGGGGGGCGCAGCGCCTGTACGGCCGATTCGGGTTCCGGCCGGTCGGCGTGCGCAAGAACTACTACCAGGAGATCAACGAGGACGCGCTGATCATGTGGCTCGACCGGGTCCGGGCGCCGGAGTACCGGGCGAAGCTGTCGGAGCTCATGCAGGAGGCACCGGAGGGCATCCGCCCGGACTGGTCCGCGTGAGGGTCCTGGGGATCGAGACGTCGTGCGACGAGACCGCCGTCGCGGTGGTCGAGGACGGCCGTGTCCTGTCAAACCTGATCGCGAGCCAGGTGGACCTGCACGCGCGGTTCGGCGGGGTCGTTCCCGAGATCGCGAGCCGGGCGCACGTTGAGGCGCTCTCCCCGCTGACGGAGTCGGCGCTGGAACGTGCGGGATGCCGCTTCTCCGATCTCGACGGGATCGCGGTCACGGTCGGACCGGGTCTCGTCGGCGCGCTGCTCGTCGGGGTCGCCGCGGCCAAGGCCGTGGCGCTCGCCACGGGCGCGCCGCTCGTGGGGGTCAACCACCTCGAGGGGCACCTGTACGCGAACTTCCTCGAGCACGACGGCCCGCTGGTCCCGAGTGTCTGCCTCGTCGTCTCGGGAGGGCACACGATGCTGGTCCATATGCCGGACGAGCACCGGTACCGCGTGCTCGGGCAGACCGTCGACGACGCGGCCGGCGAGGCCTTCGACAAGGTCGCTCGATTCCTGGGCCTGGGGTTCCCCGGCGGGCCGGCGCTCGACCGTCTTGCCCGCGACGGCGACCCGAGCGCCGTCGCCTTCCCTCGAGCCATGGCAGACTCCGGCGACTACGACTTCTCGCTGTCGGGGCTGAAGACCTCGGTCCTGCGACACGTTAAACGGGAGCGTGCGGCCGGACGCCGGATCGACCTGCCGGACGTCGCCGCCTCGTTCCAGGAGGCGATCGTCGACGTGCAGGTGATGAAGACCATGCGGGCGGCGGGGGAGACGGGCGTGTCCACGGTGCTCCTCGGCGGCGGCGTCGTCGCCAACACCCGTCTCCGGGAGCGGATGGCCGCCGCGGGCGCGGACCGCGGCCTCCGGGTCCTCGCTCCGTCGACGGAACTGTGCACCGACAACGGCGCGATGATCGCCCGGGCCGGCGCTTCGCGCCTCGAGCGCGGCGAGCGCACGTCGCTCGGCGTCGGCGCGGACCCCGCGATGGTGCTCGCCGGGTGACCAGCTATCTCGTGACGGGAGGCGCCGGGTTCATCGGCTCGCACCTCTGCGACCGTCTCCTGGCCGAGGGGCATCGCGTGGTCGCCGTCGACGACCTCTCGACCGGGCGGATCGCGAACCTCTCGGAGGCGCGTAGGTACGGCAAGGAGTTCACGTTCTTCAACATGGACCTCCGCGCGGAAGGGCTCCTGTCGCTCTTCGAACGCCACCGGCCGGAAGTCGTGATGCACCTCGGGGCCCAGGCGGCGGTGTCGACCTCGATGGAGAATCCGGTGCTGGACGCCTCGGTGAACGTCATGGGCTCGTTGAACGTGCTCGAGTGCGTTCGACGCACCGGCGCGCGCAAGGTGGTCTTCGCGGCGTCCGGCGGGACGCTGTACGGGGACGCCCGGAAGCTGCCGGTGAAGGAGACCGCGCTCGGG
>JBOGVL010000367.1:0-2795 GCA_050692535.1 Actinomycetota bacterium
GCGGGAAGTGGGACGATGCTAGGCTCGTTGCTCGTACGTGGGGCCGAGCGGCCGAGGCAAGCCAGGGCGCCTGAGCGGGGCCCGGTCGCTCGGCCCGACGTCGCTCGGCGCCGGTTCGCCATCGCATCTCCCCGCGACGGGTTCGAATCCCTCGTGAGGCTCGGGCGGGGACGCGGAAGCCCTCGCCGGGACGGATAGGAGGCGACATGGCCGGTCGGTTCGGGGCGGTGGTCACCGCCATGGTCACGCCCTTCCGCGAGGACCACTCGCTGGATCTGGACGCCGCGCGGGCGCTGACCGCGCACCTGCTCGACCACGGAACCGAGTCCGTCGTGGTGGCGGGTTCGACCGGGGAATCCCCGACGCTCACGCACCGCGAGAAGCTCGATCTCTTCCGCGCCGTCATCGACGCCGCGCGGGGCAAGGGGAAGGTGATCTGCGGCACGGGAACCTACGACACGGCCGAGACGCTCGAGCTCTCGCGCGAGGCCGAGGAGCTCGGCGCCGACGGCCTCCTCCTCGTCACGCCCTACTACAACAAGCCGCCGCAGCGCGGCCTCGTCGAGCATTTCCGACGGGTGGCGAACGCGGTCGAGCGGCCGATCGTGGCCTACAACATCCCCGGCCGGACGGGGATCCGGATCGAGCACGACACCCTGCTGCGGATCGCCGAGGTCTCGAACATCGTGGGCGTGAAGGACTCGACGGGGGACTTCCAGGCGATCTCCAAGCTCATCAGCGAGGCCCCGCCGGACTTCGAGGTCTACTCCGGCGACGACTGGGCCACGTTCGGCTACCTGTGCCTCGGCGCCGTCGGCATCGTCTCGGTCGCGGCGCACCTGGTCGGCGACCGGATCCGGACGATGTGCGATCTCCTGTTCTCCGGGGACATCCCCGCGGCCCGGAAGATCCACGAGGAGCTGACGCCGCTGTTCAACGCGCTCTTCATCACCAGCAACCCCATCCCCGTGAAGACCGCGCTCGAGATGCTGGGACATCGGGTCGGCCCGCCGAGGCTGCCGCTCGTTCCGGCCACCAACGAGGAGCGGGAGTGGATCCGCAAGGCCCTGGTGGACGCGGGACTCCTCTAAGATGACACTGCCGGCGGCGCCGCCCACGGGGGCCGGGCGCGGCGAGGCGCCTGCCCGCGTCGTGTTCCTCGGCGGCGTCGGCGAGGTCGGTCGCAATATGGCGTGCGTCGAGCTCGACGGGCGACTGCTGATCCTCGACGTCGGTCTTTCCTTCCCGCACGCGGAGATGCCGGGGGTCGACCTCGTCCTCCCGGACTTCGAGTACCTGCGCGAGCGGTTCGACGACGTCGAGGCCGTCGTGCTGACGCACGGCCACGAGGACCACATCGGCGCGTTGCCGTACCTGCTGCGGGAGGTCGAACGCCGGCTCACCGTCTACGGGACGCCGTTCACGCTCGCGCTGCTCGAAGGCAAGCTCGAGGAGCACCAGGTCCGCGAGCGGGCGGAATTCCGTCAGGTCACGCCGGGCGAGGCGGCGACCGCCGGTCCCTTCTCGATGCGGTTCCTCCGTGTCACGCACTCGATCCCGGACGGCATGGCGGTGGTGATTGACACGCCGGTCGGCTCGATCCTGCACACGGGGGACTTCAAGATCGACCAGACACCCCTGGACGGGCGCCCGACGGACCTGCACGCGCTCGCCGAGGAGGCGGGCCGGGGGGTGCACCTGCTGCTGTCGGACTCGACGAACGCCGAGGAGGCGGGCTACACCTCGAGCGAGCGGAGCGTCGGGCCCGTCCTGCAGGACATCATCGCGCGGGCGCCGCAGCTGGTGGTCGTCGCCTGCTTCAGCAGCCACATCCACCGCATCCAGCAGGTCGTGAACGCCGCACGCGCGGACGAGCGCGTGGTGGCGTTCCTGGGGCGGTCGATGCACCAGAGCGTCGAGGCAGCCCGGAACCTCGGGATCCTGCACGTTCCCGAGGAGGACGTGATCCCGATCGAGGAGGTCGAGCACCGCGATCCCTCGCGCGTCGTCGTGATCTGCACGGGGTCGCAGGGGGAGCCCTTCTCGGCGCTCAGTCTCATGGCCGCGCGGGAGCACAAGTGGGTCAAGCTCCGTCAGGGCGACACCGTCGTGCTCTCGAGCAGCCTGATCCCCGGGAACGAGCCGGCGATCCATCGCGTCGTCGACGGCCTCTATCGCACGGGGGCCGACGTGTTCCACCTCCCCGCGTACCCGGTGCACGCGAGCGGGCACGCCGCGGCCGAGGAGCTGCGGCTGATGCTCTCGCTGGTGCGGCCCCGGTGGTTCATCCCGATCCACGGCGAGCGGCGACATCTGGCACATCACGCCAAGATCGCCACGGAGGTCGGCATCCCCGCGGACCACGTCCTGATCTGCGAGGACGGCGACCTCGTCGAGGTGGGGGAGAAGGTCCAGATCGCCGAGCGGGTCCCCGCCGGGATGACGCTGGTCGACGGTCTCGGCATCGGCGACGTCGGCGACGTCGTCCTGCGGGATCGACGCAAGCTGTCGTCCGACGGCGTCGTCGTCGTCGTGATCGCGTTCGACGCGCACCACGGGCAGCTGGTCGCCGGACCGGACATCGTGAACCGCGGGTTCGTCTTCGACCCCACGTCGGGCGACATCCTTGAAGCCGCTCGCGAACGCGTCATGCTCTCCCTGCGGGAGTCCGCGGAGGCCGAGGTGGTCGACCGCGGGGTCCTCGAGCAGAACGTGCGGCGGACGCTGAGCAAGTACTTCTACGAGGTCACCCAGCGCAAGCCGGTGATCCTGCCCGTCATCGTGGAGGTGTAGTT
>JBOGVL010000368.1:0-2727 GCA_050692535.1 Actinomycetota bacterium
GCCTCCACCTCGTCCCGCAGCGAGACGCCGTGCCACTCGAGGTTCGCGGCCTCGACCACGACGCCGTCGAGGTCGACCAAACCCGGCGTGCCGATGCCGACCCCGAGGACGGGCGCGCTCGCGGACTCGACGAGGGCGTGGGAGAGCGACAGCACCGCCTCGACCCCCCTGCGCCCCCGCGTGGAACGTCGCGCCGCCCGTCGGCGATCGTGGATCGTCCCACTCAGGTCGACGAGGGCGCCCTCGAACGGCTGCCGGCTGAGGTCGAGGGCGACGATGTCGCGTCCCCTCGGGTTCAGCCCGATGAGGGTCGGGGGCTTGCCCCCGGAAGACGGGCCGGTCCCCATCTCCCGCACCAGCCCCGAGACCACGAGCTCGAGCACCAGGTCCGACACCGTTGCCCGCGTGAGCCCCGTCAAGCGCGAGATCTCGGCGCGCGTGGTGACGCCGTGACGGTAGACGGACTGCAGGACGAGCTCGAGGTTGCGTCGCCGGGCGTCCTCCTTCGTCGCCTTCGCCGCGAGGACGGAGGCGGCGGCGATCCGGCCGGTGATCGAACGCCCAGTAGTTTGTTTAGTGTACATACAAACTCTAGGGCGGCATGCTCGCCCTTCGCGATGCGGTTGTCAAGACAGTCGCCGGGCTACGGGACCTCGACGACGGTGCCCGTCGACCCCGACGCGCGGGCGGCCTCGAGGATCTCGAGCGTCGCGATCGCGTCCGCTCCCGATACCGGCGGCGGCGCACCGTCGCGGATCGCCGCCGCGACGCCCTCGTAGTAGCGCGGATACCGCCCGCGTTCGGTGGGCACGGCCCGCACCTCCCCACCCACCGACAGCCGTCCCCAGCGCTCCTCCGGCTCGCGACCGTACTCGACATCGGACGGCGCCATCCCGGCCGCGAGCTGCTCCTCCTGCGGATCGAGCCCGGACTTCTCGTAGGCCGCGGCGAGGCCGAGCACGCGGAGGCGCGGACCGAGCGACGCGGCGACGGCACTCGCCCACAGGTGGCTCACGGCGCCGTTCGGATGGCGCAGGGCGACGAACGTGTCGTCGTCGACCTCGGCGCCGGCGCGGCGTCGCTCCACCTCGGCGTACACGTGCGTCGGGCGGCCGAACAGCTGCACGGCCTGATCGACGAGGTGGCTGCCGAGATCGAAGAGCAGCCCCCCTGCCTCCTCCGCCGCGACCCGTTCCCGCCAGGCGATCGCGTCCACCTCGGGGCGCCACCGCTCGAAGCGCGACTCGAAGCGGACCACTTCCCCCATCGTCCCGTCGTCGATCAGGCGCCGGACGGTCAGGAAGTCGCCGTCGAGCCGCCGGTTCTGGAAGACCGAGAAGACCAGGCCGCGATCCGCGGCCGCCGAGGCCAGGCGCCGACCCTCCGCCGCCGACGGCGCCAGCGGCTTGTCGACGACGAGATGCAACCCGAGGTCGAGCGCGGCGAGGCCGATCGGGACGTGGAAGCGGTTCGGCGTGACGACGACGACGAGGTCGTGCTCCCGGGCCGCATCCCAGAACGCGTCGACGTGCGGAAGGACCCGGGCGTCGGGGTACCGGGCGCCGGCCTGGGCGGCCCGATCCGGGTTCGAGGTCACGATCGACGCGAGGACCATGCCCTCGATCGCCTCGATCAGGGGCGCGTGGAAGACCGCGCCGCCCAGGCCGAAGCCGACGAGTCCGACACGGACCGGGCCGCCGGGTTCGGTCACGATGCGGACGTCCGCCTCGTCGGGCAGGATGCGAGGAACCGAAAACCTCGATCGAGCGAAGGGAGCGCGAGATGGTCGACCTGAACGGGCGGGTGGCGTTCGTCACCGGAGCGAGCCGCGGCATCGGGGCGGCCGTCGCGCGAGCGCTCACGGGACGTGGGGTGTGGCTCGGCCTCGCGTCCCGGAGCGGCGACGACCTGGGGATCGCCGACGCGGTCGCCGGGCCGTGCGACGTGCGCGACCCGGAGGCGGTCGGATCGCTCGTCGGGCGGACCGTCGATCGCTTCGGCGGGATCGACATCGTCGTGGCCAACGCGGGCGTCGGGTCGTACGGCGCGTTCCTCGATCTGCCCGCGGAGCAGCTCGAGGAGATCCTCGACGTGAACGTGAAGGGGACCTTCCACACGCTCCGGGCGGTGCTCCCACACCTGCTGCGGAGCGAGGCGGCCGACGTCGTGACGATCGCCTCGGAGGCCGGGAGGCGGGGCCTGCCGTTCGAGGCCGCGTACTGTGCCTCCAAGTTCGCCCAGGTGGGGCTGACGCGGGCGCTCGATCACGAGCTGCGACCGCAAGGGGTGCGCTGCACCAACGTGTGCCCCGGCGGCGTCGCGACCGACTTCGCGATGGGGCGCGGACGAACGGCCGAGATGCCCGAGCTCGCGGGCATGATGAGCGCGGAGGACGTGGCGGAGGCGGTGCTGTTCGTGCTGACCCGCCCGCGGAACCACCGCATCCTCGAGATGGCGTTCCGGCCGGTGACCGAACACTCCTGGGGATAGGCGGCCCACGGTCGCGACCGGCGTCACGGCTCCGCCCCGATCGAGTGGAAGATGTCGGCGAGCGCGGGATAGAGGCGGCGATAGCGCTCGTACCCCGCCGGATAGGAGCCCGCGTCCTCCGATGGCTCGACCACGTCGGTGATCTCGACCGTCCGGCGACACGCCTCCTCGACCGTCGGGAACCATCCGGCGCCCACGGCCGCGAGCATGGCGGCACCCTGCGCGGCGCCTTCCGAC
>JBOGVL010000369.1:0-2703 GCA_050692535.1 Actinomycetota bacterium
GATGTAGGCAAGGAAGCCCGGGCCGGCGTTGTCGCTCGCGTGGTGGGCCATCGTCTCGACGAGCTCCAGCAGGGGCTCGAACTCGCCGCCCACCTCCGGCGGCGGCTCCCGACGGGAGGCCGCCGCCTCTTCGGCGCCCTCGAACCCGTGCGAGGGGGCGTCCGGACGGCGCCGCAGGAAGTCGATCGCGTCGGCGATCGACGCCTGCCCCATCTCGCGCATCTGCTCCGGCGACGGCTCGAGGGGATACCCCATCACGCCGAGTGCGGCAGCCGCGTCGTGACCGACTCCAGGAGCCGGCGCGACGCCTCGGCGACGTCGTCGACGGCCGCGTTGAAGGCCTCCTCGTGTCGCTTCGACGGCGCCCGGAAGCCGCTGACCTTGCGGACGTACTGGAGCGCCGCCTCGCGGATCTCGTCCTCGCCGGCGGGCACCTCGCCCTCGCGCAACCGCTTGATGCTTCGGCACATGCGGCCGATGGTACCGCGGTGCGAAGATGAGCCCTCGAGTAGGGAGGCTGCCGTGGGGTCGAACACCGAGGCCGAACGCCATGGGCACGGTCACAGGAAGGGGAAGGAGCACGTCGACCTCGAGGATCGCGGGGGCCGGATCCCGAAGAAGGCATACGGCAAGGAGCTCCGCCGCCTCCAGGAGGAGCTGGTCAAGATGGAGGACTGGGTGGCGGCGACCCGGGCCCGGATCGTCGTCCTGTTCGAGGGTCGCGACGCCGCCGGCAAGGGCGGGACGATCAAGCGGATCACCCAGTACATGAACCCGCGCATCACCCGCATCGTCGCGCTGCCCAAGCCGACCGACCGCCAGCGGACCCAGTGGTATTTCCAGCGATACATCGACGAGCTGCCGGCCGCCGGCGAGATCGCCCTGTTCGACCGCAGCTGGTACAACCGCGGCGGCATCGAGAAGGTCCTGGGGTTCTGCACGCCCGAGGAGCACCTGCGGTTCCTGCGGCAGGTCCCGATCCTCGAACGGCTCCTGATCGAGGACGGCATCCGGCTGATCAAGTACTGGTTCTCCGTCTCGGACGAGGAGCAGGAGCGCCGGTTCCGCGCCCGGATCGACGACCCCATCCGTCGGTGGAAGCTCTCCGAGACCGACCTGTTCTCGCGCTCGCGGTGGGTCGACTACTCGCGGGCCAAGGACGAGCTGTTCGTCCACACGGACATCCCCGAGGCTCCGTGGTACGTCGTCGAGGCGGACGACAAGCCGAGGGCGCGCGTGAACTGCATCGCGCACCTGCTCTCGATGATCCCGTACCAGGCGGTCGAACATCCGAGGATCGAGATCCCGCCGCGGCAGTCCGACGAGGGGTACGTGCGCCCGCCGCGCGAGGCCTTCCACACCGTCCCGGACCACGCGGCGACCCTCCTCGGCTGACCCGCGGGGTCCTTGCCCGCGTCCGAGCCGTCCCCTATCCTGCTCGAACGCATGTTCGACGCCCTCGAACGCCTGAACCCGGAGCAGCGCTCGGCCGTCGAACATCTCGACGGGCCACTGTTGGTCGTCGCCGGGGCCGGATCGGGCAAGACCTGGACCCTGGCCTGTCGCGTGGCGCGACTCGTCGAGCGGGGCGTGCCGCCGGAGCGGATCCTGCTCCTCACGTTCACGCGCCGGGCCGCCCGCGACATGCTCTCGCGGGCCGAGAAACTCACCGGAGGCCCGGGGGTCGGACGTGTGTGGGGCGGCACCTTCCACGCGACCGCGAACCGACTCCTGCGGACCCACGGGCGGGCCCTGGGCCTGTCCCCCGGGTTCACCGTGCTCGATCGGACCGACACCGCGGATCTCATGGACCTGATCCGGAGCGAGCTCGGCCTGGGCGAGGGTGAGCGCCGCTTCCCGCGCAAGGAGACGCTCGCCGACGCGTACTCGCGCACGGTGAACGCCCAGCGGAAGTTGTCCGACGTCCTGGAGCGCGAGTACCCGTGGTGCGCCGAGGAGGTCGAGGGGATCCGCGCGATCTTCGAGCGCTACACCGAACGCAAACGTGCGGACGAGGCGCTGGACTACGACGACCTGCTCCTGTTCTGGCACGCGCTCGGCCGCCACCCGGCCGCCGGGCCGGCCGTCGGCGAGCTCTTCGACCACATCCTCGTCGACGAGTACCAGGACACCAACTCGCTCCAGGCGGAGATCCTCTCGGCGCTGCGGCCCGACGGCCGCGGGCTCATGGTCGTCGGCGACGACGCCCAGGCGATCTACGCGTTCCGCTCGGCCACCGTGCGCAACATCCTCGAGTTCCCCGAACGTTTCCCCGGCACCACGATCGTCAAGCTCGAGCGCAATTACCGCTCGACGCGCCCGATCCTTGACGCGACGAACGCCGTCATCGCGCTCTCGGCGCAGCGCCACGAGAAGACCCTGTGGACCGAACGCCGCGGCGGCGAGCTCCCCGAGCTCCTCACCTGCGTCGACGAGAGTGACCAGGCCGGCGCCGTCTGCGACGCGATCCTCGAGCATCGCGAGCGCGGCACCCCGCTCCGGGCGCAGGCCGTGCTGTTCCGCGCCGGCCACCACAGCGACCTGCTCGAGGTCGAGCTGACCCGGCGCAACATCCCCTTCGTGAAGTACGGCGGCCTCAAGTTCCTCGAGTCGGCGCACGTGAAGGACGCCCTCGCCGTCCTGCGCATCGCCGACAACCCACGAGACGAGGTCTCGTGGTTCCGCGTGCTCCAGCTGCTGGAT
>JBOGVL010000370.1:0-2697 GCA_050692535.1 Actinomycetota bacterium
CCTCCGCGGTCACGGGCGGACCCGGCCGCGTCTACTGCGGGCGCGCGGCTCGCGCCCGGTTCGGGCGGCGGCTCGGGGAGGATCTTCGCGGAGGGCCTGCCGCCGGGCTCGCACCGTCCCCGGCTCGCTGGGCGTGGGAACCTCCGCTACTCGTTCCCGTCATCGCCTGTACCGGCGATGCTACACGGCGCGATGGGCTCGGTCACGGTTCGGGTGGTTCCGCGGGCGGGGCGGACGTCCGTGGAGGCCGGCACGGAGGGGATCGTCGTCCGCGTCCGAGCCGCCCCGGAACGAGGGCGGGCGAACGAGGAGGCCCGACGGGCCCTCGCGAGAGCCATCGGTGTGCCCCCCGGTGACGTCCGGCTCCGCTCCGGTGCGCGGTCGCGGGACAAGGTGTTCGAGGTCGAGGGCGTCGAGCAGCGCGACCTCGAGCGCCGCCTTCGCGGCGCGTGAGGCGCATCCATTGTCGGGCAACCCCACGGGTGCTACCGTCCCCCGCGCCATGGCCGCGAAGACCGCATATTCGAAGAAGGAGCTCGATGACCTGCGCGAACGCCTGGTTTCGGAGCGGGCGGAGCTGCAGGATCAACTGACGACGATCGAGGAGCAGTCCTTCGCGGCGTCCCAGTCGGACCTGTCGGGGGAGGTCTCCTTCGACGAGGAGAACGCGGACGCCGGCACCTTCACGTTCGAGCGCGAGCGGGATCTGTCGATCGAGAACAACGTGCGCGACCTGCTCGCCAAGATCGGACGCGCCCTCGCCAGGATGGACGAGGGGACCTACGGGATCTGCTCGCGGTGCGGCAAGCCGATCGAGAAGGCCCGACTGAAGGCGCTGCCGTACGTCGACCTCTGCCTCAAGGACGCCCAGGACCAGTCACGGCGGTAGCCCCGTGACCGGCCGGGCACGAACGCTCGCCGCCTGGTTGTACGCCACGGCCGGGGTCGCGTACCTCCTGGACCGGATCACCAAGCTGTGGGTCGAGCGGTCCCTGGCGGGGGAGCCGCCCCTCGAGGTGGTCCCCGGCGTGCTCACCTTCAACTACACGACCAATTCCGGGGGGGCCTTCGGGCTGGGGCGAAGCGCGCCGTGGCTCTTCGCGGGGGCGACGATCGTCGTCTCGGCGATCATCCTCGTCGTGTCGTTCCGGATGACCCGGCTGCCCGTCGCCGTGGCGCTCGGGCTGATCCTGGGCGGTGCCCTCGGCAACCTCACCGATCGAGCGGTGAACGGCGCCGGCCTGTCGGGCTATGTCACCGACTTCATCGACTTCCAGATCTGGCCGGTGTTCAACCTCGCGGACAGCGCGATCGTGGTCGGCGCGCTCCTGCTGGCCTTCTCGACCGCCGGGCACGCGGATCCCGAACGAGATGGGGGGGAGGACTGAGCTCGTGGCCGAGGCGTTCGAGGCCGGGCCCGGCCGGCTCGACGCCGTGCTCGCGCAGCGGCTCGGCGTGACCAGGGCGGAGGCCCAGCGAGCGATCGCGGCAGGCGGCGTGAGCGTCGACGGCCGGGCGCGCCCGAGGTCGTTCCGGCTCTCGGGCGGCGAACGCGTGATCGCGGATCTGGCGCCCGGCGCGGCGATCTCGGCCGAGGGGCCGGCCATCGAGGTCCGATATCGCGACCCGCACCTCGTGGTCGTCGCCAAGCCGGCCGGGGTCCCGACGCATCCGACGCAGAACCGGGTGTCCGGGACGCTCGTGAACCGCCTGCTCGGGATGGGGATCCCGCTCGCGGCCCGGGGAGGGCCGCTCCGGCCGGGCGTCGTCCACCGACTGGACATCGGAACCTCCGGGTTGCTCGTGGTCGCGTGTGACGACGAGACGCACGCGGCGCTGGCCGCCCTGTTCGAGGCGCACGGCGCCGACCGGCGGTATCTCGCGCTGGTTCGCGGCGCGGTGGCGCACGAGCGGTTCGAGGTCGACGCGCCGCTGGGCCGTCGAGGCGCGAGGATCCGGGTCGACGCGACCGGGGGGCGATCGGCCGCGACCGTGTTCGAGGTGCGCGACCGGTTCGAGCGGGCGACCCTGCTCGAGGCGATCCCCCGCACCGGCCGCACGCACCAGATCCGGGTGCACCTGTCGTCGGTCGGCCATCCGATCCTCGGCGACGGGCGCTACGGGGGCGGCGGGGACGACGCCCGGGCCCTCGGCCTCGGGCGCCCGTTCCTCCACGCCTGGCGGCTCGCGTTCGACCATCCGGTGACCGGGGCACGGATCGACCTGGAGGAACCGCCACCCGCGGACCTCGAGGAGGCCCTGCGGCGATCAGGGAGCGAGGGCTGACCCGCGCTCAGCGGCGGGCGCGCTCCCGCTCCTTCAGGTAGAGCGCGTACTGGGTGCGGACCTCCTCGCGCGAGGCGAGGAGCCGGTCCTCGACGTCCGGCGGCAGGCTCCGGGACTCGATCAGGGCGTTCAACTTGGCGGGGTCGACGGAGAGCACGCCCTCCCACATCCCGAGCGGCTCCAGGATGCGGCGCACCTGCTCATCGACCGGTGCGGTGACGTGCTGCGGACGGCGGTCGATCGCGGCCCCGTCGCTGCCGAACAGCCGGCGGTAGCCGTGCTCCCCGGCGAACGCGTTGATCAGCGGCGTGAGCTCGTCGAATCGGCGATACGTCTCGCGCGTCCGGCGCTTCAGGGCGATCCACTCGTCCACGATCTCGGTCATCCTCGGGGCGGGGTCGCTCTGCTCGC
>JBOGVL010000371.1:0-2686 GCA_050692535.1 Actinomycetota bacterium
ATCGTGGACGCTCGCGAGGCCGCCGGGTCCCGCGCGCCGTCCGGCCGCGAAGAGTGAGAGGGTGTCCGCCAGCTCGTCCAGGCTCTCGACGCGCGAGACGCCGTGCGCGTCGAAGATCGCCTCGTAGGCGCCATCCTCGCCGGCGAGCGCGCCCGAGTGCGCCGCGACCATCTGCCGCGCGAAGGCCTCCCGCCCGACCTTGAGGGCGACGACGGGCACGTCGCGTTCCCCCGCGAGCCGCAACGCCTCGACGAAGCCCGGCGGATCGCGCACAGTCTCGAGGAACAGCCCGACGACCTTCGTGCTCTCGAGTTCGAGCGCGTACCGCATGTAGTCGGCCACCGAGGTGACGAGCTCCTGGCCGGCCGAGACCGCGAGGTTCAGCCCGAGGTGCCGGCGGCTCTGGACCACCGCGCTGAACGCGGACCCCGAGTGACTCAGGAACGTGACGCCGCCCGGCCGCACGTCCTTGGGCTCGTAGAACCCGAGCGCGCGCACGCGCAGCTCGAAGTTGGCGAACCCCATCCCGTTGCCGCCGCACACGGCCATGCCGGCCTCACGCGCGATCGCGGCGAGCCGGTCGACGAGGGCCGGCGCGTCGTCGCGCGGCTCCTCGTACCCGCTCGCGAAGATCACGGCCGAGCCGGCGCCGGCCAGCGCGGCCAGGCGCAATTGCTCCTCGAGGCGCGCGTTCGACACGGCGAGGATCGCGAGGTCCACGGGCTCGCCGATGTCGGCGATCGACGCGAGGCACGGCAGGCCGAGGACCTCGTCGTACTTCGGATTCACCGGGTGGACGCGGCCCTCGAACCCGCCCTCGACGAGCTCGACCAGGCTCTGATGCCCGACCGAGCCCTCTCGAACACTGGCGCCGACGACGGCGACGGAGCGCGCCTCGAGCATCCGCTCGAGCGCGGGGCGACCGGTCCCGCCCTCCCCCGACGTCACGCGGCGAAGGCTACTTCCTGGACCCGACCGCCCGGTCCTTCTTGGCCTGGCGAAACGCCTGCCAACCCGGGATGCCGCACACGCCGCCGCCGGCGTGCGTGCCGCTGGAGCCGTGGTACAGGCCGCGGATCGGCGTGCGATAGTCGGCGTAGCCCACCGCCGGGCGCATGTGGAACAGCTGGTCGACGGACAGCTCGCCCTGGAAGATGTTCCCCCCGATCAACCCGAGGTCCTGCTCCATGTCGTACGGCCCGATCACCTGGCGCGCGATCACGCTCGACTTGAAGTTGGGTGCGAGCTCCGTATAGAGGTCGACGATCCGGTCCGCGTACTGCTCGAGCTCCTCGCGGTGCGGGTCCTTCGCCCAGTCGTTGGGCACCCATTGCGTGAACATCGAGAAGTTGTGCACGCCCTCGGGCATCAGCGTGGGGTCGAGCGTCGTGGGGATCACGCCGTCGACGAATGGACGCTCGGCGCCCCTGCGGAGGAAGTGCGCGTCCTGGAAAGCCTTCTCGGCGTACTCGGGACTGAAGCAGAGCTCGACCGAACCCGTGTGGTGGTCCTGCTGGTTCTTGCCCGGGTCCGCGATGAAGTCCGGCAGCTCGCTGATCGCGAAGTTGACCTTCACCACGCCGCTGCGCGTCTTGAAGTTGCGGATGTCCCGGACGAAGTCGGCCGGCAGGTCGGTCTCGTCGAGGAGGTCGAGGAACGCGATCTTCGGATGGACCGTCGTGACGACGACGGGGGCCCGGAGCTCGTCCCCGTTCTCGAGCGCCACGCCGACCGCGCGGCCGCCGCGGACGAGGATCTTCGAGACCTTCGCGTTCGTGCGGATCTCGGCCCCGAAGGACTCCGCGGCGCGACGGCACGCGTCCGAGACGCCGCCCATCCCGCCCTCCTGGTAGCCCCACGAGCCCAGATGGCCGTCGCCGACGTCGCCGATCGAGTGGTGGAGCATCACGTACGCCGTCCCCGGCGACTCGGGCCCGGCCCAGGTTCCGATCACGCCGTTGACCGCGAGCATGCCCTTCACCGGGTCCGACTCGAACCACTCGTTCAGCAGGTCGCTGACGCTCATCGTGAACAGCTTGGTCACGTCGCCGACGCCGCGAACGCCGAGCCCGCGCGCCCTCCACGCGACCCGGAGCTGGTCGAGCAGGTCCCGGATCTTGAGCGACCCGAGCGGCGGCGGGACCTGGAGCAGGAGCGGGCCCATCACGTCGGCGACGCCCGCGAGCCACGCGTCCCACTTGGGGATCGCCTCGGCGTCCTTCTTGGAGAACTGCGAGATCGATTCGTGGTTCTTCTTGGCGTCGTCCGCGTAGATCTTGATCGAACGCCCGTCCGGGTAGGCCTGGTAATAGGGGCCGAACGGCGTGACCTTGTACCCGTGGCGCTCGAGCTGGAGCTCCTTGATGACCGAGGGCGGCATCAGGCTCATCACGTAGGAGTAGGTGGTCACCCGGAAGTCCGGGTGCTCGGGCCAAGGGCTGCTCGTGTCGGCGGCTCCGCCCGTCTTGTCCCGCGACTCGAGGACCACGGTCCGGGCGCCCGCCTTGGCGAAGAACCCCGCGCTGATGAGCCCGTTGTGTCCGCCGCCGATGACGATGGCGTCGTAGACGTTGGCCATGATCGAACGATTCTCCTTGGGGTCGGGTGCCCCCAATCCTTCCACGACTTTGAACGGTCGGTCAAGCTGGCGGAGCGGGGCGCGCCGTTTGACAGTGCTGCTCAACGG
>JBOGVL010000372.1:0-2683 GCA_050692535.1 Actinomycetota bacterium
GACGATCGGCGGCAGCGCGTTGAGGGCGGTCATCAGGGTCCCGACGCTGCGCTGAACGACCTTGGAGGCCGCCATCGCGAACCCGATCAGGGTCCCGACGACCACCGCGAAGCCGAGGCCGAGCGCAAGCCGGATGACGCTGCCCCGCGCCGCGGCGAGCAGGCCATCCCCGCCGGTGAGGTTGGACGTCAACGCGTTCCAGACGTCCGCCGGGGAAGGCAGCTCGTTCGGCTCGAAGAGGCCGGCCTCGTAGACCGCCCACCAGATCAGCAGGATGGCGGCGACGATCGCCGCCCTAGGCCAGATCTGGTCGAAGACCCTCTTCGCGCGCAGCGCGCTCCACCTCCTTCGCCAGGTGATCGTGGATGTCGACGACGACCTTGCTCACCAGGACGTCCTCGAAGCTCCGCGGCCGCGGCGTCGTGATCCGGAACTCCTCGAGCGGCGTCCCCGGGCGCGCCGACAGCACGATGACGCGGTCCGCCAGGAAAGCCGCCTCGCGCACGTTGTGCGTGACGAACACGAACGTGTTCCCGAGCTCGGTCCACACGAGTTGCAGCTCCTTCTGCAGGATCTCGCGCGACTGGGCGTCGAGGGAGCCGAACGGCTCGTCGGCCAGCAGGACCTCGGGCTGGCAGGCGAGGGCTCGGGCGAGCGCGGCCCGCTGCCGCATCCCGGCCGACAGCTCGTGGGGGCGTACGTCCGCGAACGAGGCCAGGTGCACCTTGGCGAGCCACCGGTCCGCCGTCTCGGCGATCCGGTCGCGCGGGAGGCCTCGGAGCCGCAGGGCGTACTCGACGTTGCCGCGAACGCTCAGCCACGGGAACAACGCCGGGTCCTGGAACAGCAGCGCTCGGTCGGGACCCGGTCCGGTGATCGCGCGGCCGTCCAGCAGGACCCGGCCCCCGTCGGGCTGCTCGAGGCCCGCCAGCAGGTTGAGGATCGTCGACTTGCCGCACCCGGACGGGCCGATCAGGCACACGAACTCCCCGGCGCCCACGTCGAAGCTCACGTCCTCGAGCGCGGCGATCTCGCCTCCCCTGCCCGAGGTGAACGACTTGCGCACGCCGCGGATCGAGAGCTTGACGGGGACGTCGACCACGCTCGGAACCACCGTGAGCGCTCGGGACGAGGACGTCATCGTCCGGCTTCCGACGTCGGCACCCGGCCATCGTTTCGGACGGTCCCACCGAGGTCAAGGCGTGAGGAGTCGCTCATCGCAGCCGGATCTTCTCGGCCTTCTCGATCTGCACGACCTCGCCGTCCTGGACGACGATGAGCACGGTTCCGAACCGGAGCCTGCGGATGAGATCTCCGACCTGGAGGAGCACGTCGAGCTCATCCAGGGAGAGGTCCGGCTCCGTCGATTCGGAACGAGAGGATGGGCGGCCCGCCGAGGAGGGGTGAGGGGGTACGGCGGGCCGCTCGGATCCCCGAGCGCTCACGTGCCGGGGGGAGGCGTGTCCCCAGCGGGCTCCGGGGTCCGAAACGCCGTGGCGCGCCGCAGGTCGACCCAGACCTTCGCCCCGACCTCGAGCGCTTCCTGCTCGTCGTTCGGGAGCTCGGCCATGATGACCTGGTCGTCGGCCAGGCGCAGGCTGACACGGGACACCCACCCGAGCGTGCGCACTCGTTCGACCGTCGCGACGACGGACCCGCCGTTGCGCTCCACCCTCGAGACGAGCACGTCGTGGGGGCGGACGAAGGCCCGAGCCGCGGCCCCTTCCTCGAGATGATCGGCGCCGGCGACCCGGTGGTCGCCGAACTGCACGTGGCCGTTCTCGACCCGGCCGTGCAGCACGTTGGCGCTGCCGACGAAGCCCGCCACGAACGCCGTGGCCGGCTCGTTGTAGATCTCCGCGGCCGAGCCGATCTGCTCGACCCTGCCCTCGTGCATCACGACGACGCGGTGGGCCAGCTCGAGCGCCTCGTCCTGGTCGTGCGTGACGAGCACGCTCGTCACGCCGAGCTCCCGGTGCAGGTCGTCGAGCCACCGCCGGAGATCCTGGCGGACGCGCGCGTCGAGGGCGCCGAACGGCTCGTCCAGCAGGAGGACCTTGGGCCGGGGGGCCAGGGCCCGGGCGAGCGCCACGCGCTGGCGCTGGCCGCCCGAGAGCTGGTCCGGATACCGCTCGCGGAACGGCAGGAGCTGCACGAGCGAGAGGAGCTCGTCGACCCTGGAGCGGATCTCGTCCTTGTCGACCTTGCGGACCGACAGGCCGAAGCCGATGTTCTGCGCCACGGTCATGTGGCGGAACAGGGCATAGTGCTGGAACACGAATCCGACGCGGCGGTCCTGCACCGCGCTGTGGGTGTGCTCCTCCTCCTCCATCCAGATCCGGCCGGACGTGGGGATCTCGAGTCCGGCGATCATCCGGAGCACGGTGCTCTTGCCCGACCCGCTGGGGCCGAGGAGGGCGGTGATCTTCCCCTCCGCCGCCTCGAAGTTGACGTCGTCCACGGCCACGAAGTCGCCGAATCGCTTCGTGAGCTGCTCGACCTTGATGGCCGGTTTCATCCCTGAACCTCCCTGATTCGGCGGCGTTTGGAGATCTCGATCCCGATGAGGAGCACGATGGAGACGGCGGCAAGCGTGAGCGCGACGATGTTGCCTTGGGCGTCCTGTCGTTCCTCGAACGCCGTGAGGATGTAGATCGTCGCCGTCTCGGTCTGCCCCTTGAGC
>JBOGVL010000373.1:0-2675 GCA_050692535.1 Actinomycetota bacterium
GCCCTCCTTCTCGAGGTACCGGGCGAGCACCTCCCGGACCATCGGCTCGTCGTCCACCACGAGGACGCGCGTCGCGCTCACGCCTCCCATGATGCACCCGGGATGTTGCGGAAGCCTTACGGGCCGCGGCGGCCTCAGATCGTCGCGGGACGAAGGCCCGCGGCGATCACCCCGAGGCACAGCGCCGCGGCCGCGAGCCGGAACCACAGGAAGATCGCGAAGTCGCGCGTCCGCAGGTAGGAGAGCAGGAACGCGATGACCGCGAACCCCGACACCGCCGAGGCGATCACGCCCGCGACGAACGCGCCCCCCATCCCGGGCGGGATCCCCTCCCGCACGAGGTCGATGCCCTTGTACAGGCCGGCGCCGGCGATGATCGGCAGCGACAGCAGGAACGAGAACCGGGCGGCGGTCGGCCGGTCGAAGCCCACCGCCCGCGCCGCGGTGATGGTGACGCCGGACCGCGACACGCCCGGTTGCAGCGCCAGGGCCTGTGCCACACCCAGCCACCAGCCGTTGCCCACCGAGAGGTCGTCGAGGCCCCGGCGCGTCGACGCGACCCGGTCGACCACGTAGAGCACGACGCCGAACACCGCGAGCATGACCGCGATGAGCCAGGGCTGGCCGAGCCGGTCCTGGATCACCCCTTCCAGCGCGACGCCGAGGATCACGCCCGGGATCGTGCCGACGACGAGCGCCCACGCGAGCCGCTCGTCGGTGTCCCGGATCCCGCGGGCGCGGATCGAGAGGACCCAGGCCGCGAGATACCGGACGACGTCGTTACGGAAGTAGATCAGCGCACCGGCGAGCGTTCCCATGTGGAGCGCGACGTCGAACGTCTTGTTCAGCTCGGGGTCGTTCAGGATCGGCCAATCGAACAGCCACGGCACCAGGATGAGATGGCCGGAGCTCGAGATCGGCGCGAACTCGGTGACGCCCTGCGTGATGCCGAGCACGATCGCCTGCAGGATGCTCAGGGGGACTCCTCCAAGGACTGGGGCGCAGCAAATCCTAGCGGCGACCGAGGTGGGAACCGAGCGTTCAGGACTCCGCGATTGCCGGAGCGATCGCGACGGCCAGGTCGGCGAACGCCGAAGCGTAGGCGAGCTCCTCGGCGACCTCGGGGCCGACCAGCAGCACGAGCGACGCCCCGCCGGTCCCGCCCGCCTCGAACGTTCCCCGATCGGCCTCGACGATCGTGAGAACCTCGAGGCCGCCCGCCACGGTATCCGTGTACGGCCGGGGGCCACCGAACGTCGCAAAGACGTCGACCCGGTCGCCGGGGCGCACCGCCGCCCCCGTCGGCCCGACCTGGATCGGGAACGCGCGAAGTCCAGAGGGGACGAGTGCGGCCACGCGCCCGCCCGCGACGCCGACGCGGGTCCTCGTCACGGCCTCGCCCTCGGCGAGGTCGGAGACCAGGGCGTGGCCGACCAGGGCCTCGGCCGTGGCGATCCTCCCGGGCGGCGCGAACGCGACCGGCACCAGCTCCAGGCGGAGGACCTCTTCGGTGAGCACCGCGCCCCGTTCGAGCCCGCTCGCGGCCACGACCACCGGGACGGGCTCGCCCGCGACGGGCCGCAGGGCCTCGAGGCGGACCGCGTAGCCGTCGACGAGCAGGTACGCGCCGGCGCCGGCCGCGATCGCGAGGAGCGCGAACGCCTTGGACCGCCGCGACCATTTGCGGACGAACACCCCGCGGGCGAACAGCACGGGCGCGACGCTACCGACGCGCGCGGCCTCGCGCCGTGAACGACGTCACACCGCGCGTGGTTTCTTCGGCGGGGAGAGCGGAAGGACGCGCACCCGGAAGTCCTCGAGGTTGTCGTGACCGACGATCATCGCGATCGACTCCCGCACGCGGTCGGCGAGCTGCTGCACGTCCTCCTCGGCCCGGAAGCGCATCTCGATCGTCACCAGCACGGGCTCGCGAGCCACGTCAGGCCTCGAAGCTCGCGCCCCGGAGCGCCGTCGGGCAGGGGCAGTCGCGCTCGTCGGGCAGGGCCGGGATGATCGAGAAGAGGAGGTCGCGGAGCTTCGCGTTGTTCTCGGTGAACACGCGGACCACCTCGTCGTTGGTCACCGGCGGGACGCCCTCGACGCCGACGTCGTAGTCCGTGATCAGGGAGATGTTCGCGTAGCAGAGCTCCAGCTCCCTCGCGAGGAGCGACTCGGGATACTGGGTCATGTTGATGACCTCCCAGCCCGCGGACTTGAACCAGGCGGACTCCGCCCGTGTGGAGAAGCGCGGCCCCTCGATCACGACGACGGTGCCGCGGTCGTGGATGGGGATCCCGAGCTCGCGCCCCCGCTCGATCGCAACGCCTCGGATCGTGGGGCAGTACGGGTCCGCGAACGTGATGTGCGTCGTCACCGGGCCGTCGTAGAACGTGTGCGGCCGAAGCCGGGTCCGGTCGACGAGCTGGTCGCAGATCACGAAGTCACCCGGCTTTACGTGCTCCTGCAGGGAGCCGCAGGCGTTCGGGCCGATGACTCGCGCTACGCCGAGTTCCTTCATGGCCCAGACATTCGCGAGATAGGGGATCCGATGCGGCGGGAACTCGTGCTTCGGCCCGTGTCGCGGGATGAAGGCGACCCGGCGCCCGCCCACGTCGCCGATCACCGGGGGCGCCGAGGGCGGGCCGTAGGGAGTGTCGAGGTCGACGGTCTCGGTG
>JBOGVL010000374.1:0-2669 GCA_050692535.1 Actinomycetota bacterium
GGCTCTCCGCCGCGCTGGCCGAGCGCGGGATCGAACAGACGATCGTCACGGCGTATCGGCCGGGCGCGCCGCGGTCGCAGGACGTGTCGGTCGGCTGCCGTGTCCTGCGGGTCGGCGTGCCGACGACGGCGCTTCGGCAGCTCTACACACCCGCCGCCGTCGCTCCGATCGTGCGGCACGCGCGGCGGCACGACCTGGTGCACGTCCACCTGGGCGAGGATCTCGGCGTTCTCCCACTCGGGATGCTCGCATCGCACCTCGCTCGGGTGCCGCTGGTCCTGACCGTCCACTGCAGCCTGCGGTTCACGCTCGAGCGGAGCGACCTCCGCTCCGCGGTGCTCGCGACGGCCGGCGGCGCGATGGAGCGGTGGGTCGAGCGCTCCGCCGACGCGATCTTCGTCCTGACGTCGCGGCTCGAAGAGCGCCTCGCGAGGTCGGACGTCGAGCGTTCACGCATCCACCGGATCCCGCTCGGGATCGACCTCGATCGCTTCACCGCGTCGGCCCCGCGACCGCCCGAGCTGGGGCGTCGGCGCTTCGTGATCTACGTCGGCCGGCTCGTGCGCGAGAAGGGCGTCCACCAGCTGCTGGAAGCCTTTGCACGGCAACGCGAACCCGACGTCTCCCTCGTGTTCGTGGGCGACGGGCCCGAGCGACGGCCGTTGGAGCAGCGGTCCCGGACACTCGATGTCGCGAACCGAGTTCGGTTCACGGGGGCCGTGGCCTACGACCGGATCCCCGCCATGATTCGGCACGCCGAGGTGCTCGTCCTCCCGTCCTGGTACGAGGAGCTGGGCCGCGTGCTCGTCGAGGCGATGGCCGCCGGCGTGCCGGTCGTCGCGACGCGCGCGGGCGGCATCCCCTCGATCGTGGAGCACGGTGTCAATGGCATCCTCGTTCCGCCGCGCGACCCGGAGTCCCTCGCCGAGGCGATCGACACCGTGCTCACCGACTCAGGGCTCGCCGCCTCCTTGACCGACGCCGGGCGGGGGGCGGCTCGGCGGCACGACCTGCGGGCGCTCACCGCCGCGACCCACGAGGCCTACGAGGCCGTGCTCGGCCGGGAGACCGCGCCGGCCGTTCGCGTCGGGGTTCCGAACGTTCACCTCCGAGCCACGCGAACGCCGCATCCGCTCCATCCGCGCTCCCTACGCTCGTGGTCGTGACGGCCGGGGACTGGATGCGCGAGCTCGCCGCGCACCTGGAGCGGATGGGCGTCGCCTATCCCGAGGAACACCTCTGCATCGTGTTCGACATCGACGGAACCATCGTCGACACCCGTCATCTGGGCGTCCACGTCCTCCTCGCCTTCGACCGACACCACGGTACGTCGCACTTCCTCGGCCTCACCGCCGACGACGTCGTCGCGCACGAGACGCAGATCGAGGCGCTCCTCCGCCCGTTCGCGCTCCCGGCTCGACTCCGGGGCGAGGTCGCGACCTGGTACGCGGACCACGCGCGCGATCCCGACGCGATCGCGGCCGCCCACCGCCCGTACCAGGGCGTGCTGAGCGTGATCCGCTGGTTCCAGCTTCAGCCGCGGACCCACGTCGCGCTCAACACCGGCCGGCCCGAGTCGATGCGGGAGCTGACGCTCGCCTCGCTGAACGCGCTCGGCCGTCTGCATCGTGTCACGTTCGCCTCCGACCTGCTCTTCATGAACGACGGCGACTGGCCGACGTCCGAGGAGGCGAAGGTGGACGGGCTCCGACGGCTCGACGACGCCGGCTACCGGATCGTGGCCGTCGTCGACAACGAACCCTCGAACCTTCTCGCGATGATGGAGGCGGACGGCGCCGGCGAGATCCTGTTCCTCCACGCCGAGACCCTCTTCGAGTCGCAACGGCTGCCGCTGCCGGCGGCGGTCAGCGGCACCGAGTACGGGCTGTCCGGGCTCGTCCGGGAAGCCGATCTGGGCCGCCGCGTTACGTTCGTCTGGCACGGCGTGAACGACGCGTCGAACCTCCGTCAGTTCATGACCTCCGACGTGCGCTGGGCCGAGATCGACGTGCGACGGGACCCGCTCGGCCGCCTGGTGCTCCGCCACGACTCCTTCGGCCAGACGCCGTGGGGTCGCGACGAGCAGGCGATGATGCTCGCCGACGCCCTCGAGACCTTCCGCTGGGTCGGGCGCAAGGTGAAGCTCGACCTGAAGGAGAGCGACGGCGTCGTCGAGGAGGCGCTCGACCTGACGCGCCGCTACGGGTTCGGCGACGACGAGCTCTGGTTCAACGGGGCGATCGAGACGGTCGGCGGCGACGGCCTTGCCGCGATCCGGTCGGCGCGCCCCGGCGCCGTCCGTTCCTGCCCGATCGACTTCGTGGTCCCGCTGCTCCTCGCCGCACCGGAGGAGGCGAGCCGGGTGCTCGGGCTGCTCCGAGCCTGGGGCGTCACGCGCGTCTCCCTGGACTGGGCGACGTCCGGCGTCCGCGACGTGCTCGACCCGGTGGAGGCCGACGGCTGGGAGGTGAACCTCTACGGCGTGCCCGACCTCGAGTCGTTCCTGGAGGCGGCCCTGCTGCTGCCGGCCTCGGTCACCGCCGACTTCAACTTCCCGGAGTGGAGCTACTTCGGGCGGGGCGCCGGGAAGGGTGGAGCGTTCCACGACTACCGGCTCGCGGACGCCGCGGCAGCCGGGGCGAGGTAGCGCGCGGCGCTGCGTTCAGGGG
>JBOGVL010000375.1:0-2655 GCA_050692535.1 Actinomycetota bacterium
AGGCCGAGCGCCTGGCCGCCGCTCGGCGCCGGAGGGACGTGGCGCCGGCGGCGTTCGCCGGCGGCGTCGCCGAGGCGGTCGTTCGGCTCGGCGAGCTCGAGGACGCCGGAGCGACCTGGGCGATCCTGCTGGCGGCGGGCGGGGCGGATCGGATGGAGCTGATCGGCGAGCGCCTGCTGCCGCTCGTCTCGGCGCGCGGGGCGGCGTGAGCCAGCTGCCGGCACACCGGCTCAAGCAGGCGAAGCGTGCCCTCCGCCGTGCGGTCCTGGCTCGGCGGGATGCCCTCCCGCCGCACGAGCGTGCCGCCCGCGGCGAGCGGATCGTCGAGCGGACCCTCGAGCTGCCCGAGGTCGTCGCGGCGTCGACGGTGATGGGGTTCTGGTCCTTCGGATCGGAGGTGGACACGGCGCCGCTGATCGAGCGGCTGCACGCAGCCGGAACGCGAGTCGTGCTCCCGCGGATCGAGGACGGCGAGCTCGTGGCGGCGCGCTACGCGCCGGGCGACCCCGTGACGACGACGCCATTCGGAGCGGGGGAGCCGACGGGCCTGGAGGTCGCGCTCGCCGAGGAGGTGGACGTCGTGATCACCCCCGGCGTGGTGTTCGATGCGCGGGGCCGACGCATCGGATACGGGGGCGGGTTCTACGATCGGTTCCTCCCGCGGCTTCGGCCCGGCGCGCCGGCGATCGCGATCGCGTTCGCGCTGCAGGTCGTCGACGACGCGCCGGAGGGCGGTATGGACCGCCGCGTCGACGTCATCGTCACCGAGGACGAGGTCATCCGGTGCCAGCCGGGATGAGGCGGCCGGCCGCGCCGGGCCGTTCGATGCGGCGCAGCCATTGGCGCCGGGCGCCCTTCGCCTCGCTCGACTTCGAGACGACCGGGCTCGACTACCGCCGCGATGCCGTCGTGTCGTTCGGCGTCGTGCCGGTCCGCGGCGGGCGCGTGGTGCTGGGGGAGAGCGTGCACCGGCTCGTCGGCTCTGCCGTCCCGTCCACTCCGACCTCGATGAAGATCCACCAGATCCTGCCGCGCGACCTCGAGGACGCCCTGCCCGAGGCGGCGGCGGCGTCGGCGCTCCGCGCGGAGCTCGACGGCCGCTTCGTGCTCACCTGGTACGCGGACGTGGAGATCGCGTTCCTGCGCCGGATCTTCGGCGGGGGCGCGAGGACGTGGTCCCGGAGGACCGTCGATGTCCGCCGGCTCGCGGTCGCGTTCGAGGGTGCGTCTCCGGACGCCCGGTTCGGGCTGTCGGTCACGGCCGAGCGCTACGGCGTGCCGGTCGCGAACCCGCACGAGGCCCTGGACGACGCTCTCGTCACGGCGCAGCTGTTCCTGGTGCTCGCGACCAAGCTCGAGGGCAGGGGCTTCGGCTCGGTCCGCAGCTTCCTGCGGCTCACCCGCGGGTGATCCAGGTTGAACGGCGAGTCAGGGCCGTGAGAGGATGCCGCGGCACCACCCCCGATGCCCACGCGGAGGACGCTCGATGAGCGGTGAGCCGGCCATCAGGACGGCGTTCCACGACGTCACGGAGTCCCAGGGCGGCGACCACGTCGCCGACGGAGGATGGCTGTGGGTCGAGGGCTTCGGCGATGTGCAGAAGGAGTACGCGGCGGTCCGGGACGACGTCGCCGTCTGGGACGTCTCCCCGCTCAACAAGTGGGACTTCCGCGGGCCCGACGCCCTCCGGGCCGCGCAGCACTTGTTCAGCAACGACGCGCTGAGCCTCCAGGTCGGCCAGGCTCGGTACGGCGCGTTCCTCGACCCGGATGGGCTGATGGTCGACGACGGCACCGTGTTCAACACCGCTCGAGAGGACCACTGCTGGGTCATGACGAACGGCAAGGACCACGACGCCTACTTCGGCGAGCTGCTGCGGGGGTTCGACGTCGATTTCGAATGGATCGCGCCCCGGATGCCGCACCTCGGCGTGATCGGTCCGCGCTCGCGCGAGGTGGTCCAGAAGCTCACCGACGCCGACGTGGCCTCGTTGCGCTACTTCCGGTTCCTCCCCGAGCCCGTCGCCGTCGGCGGGGTCGAGGTCCACCTCTCGCGGACGGGCTTCGGAGGCGAGCTGGGGTACGAGCTGTTCCTCACCGACCCGGCGAACGCCGCCGACCTGTGGAACGCGGTCGTCCGGGCCGGTGTCACGCCCTTCGGTGTGGAGGCCATCGAGATCCTTCGGATCGAGGCCGGCCTCATCGTGACCGACTACGACTACGAGGCGCATCGGCGCTCGCCCTACGACTTCAACCTGGACCGACTGGTGGCGCTGGATCGAGACGTCGACTTCGTCGGCAAGGAGCCTCTCCGCGCGGTCGCGGCCGACCCGCCGAACCGGTTCGTCACGCTGAAGATCGAGGGCGACGCGCTCCCGGCCTACGGCGCCGCGGTGACGAAGGACGGCGAGGAGGTCGGCGTCCTCACGAGCCCGACGGACAGCCCTCGGTACGGTCGGATCGGGATGGCGGTGCTTCGGAGCGGACACGCGACGCCGGGCACGAACGTCGACGTCGTCGTCGAGGGCGGCACGGCGCCCGCGGTCGTCGACGTCCTCCCCGTCTACGACACGAACAAGCAGCGCCCGCGGGCGTGAGCCCGGACGCCGCGAGCCGGATCGGAGGGGAACCCACCTGACCGTCGACAAGCGCTCGC
>JBOGVL010000376.1:0-2652 GCA_050692535.1 Actinomycetota bacterium
CGCGTCTCGGTGAGCGTCTGCATCCGCTGCGTCACGTCGGCTCCGAGCATGCCGCGCACCAGCGATCCACTCGCCACCGCCAGCCCTCGGACCACCCACGGGGTCACGAGGATGACGAGCGCGCCCAGGAGGACGGCGAGCGTGTAGTCCCACGGCGTGTCGAGGGTGAGCCAGCGATCGAGGTCGTTGCCGATCAGGGAGATGGGCTCGGGCAACGCCCAGCCGTACGAGGGCGACGTCACGAGCCCGATGCCGATCGCCCACAGGGTCAGGGCGACGGTGAAGGTGAAGATGCCGATCGGCAGCAGCAGCAGGTGGTAGCCGAGCTCGAGATACGTGGCCGGATCCTTGAAGCGGTCGAACTGCACTCGCCACCACGTGCCCACCGGGGCGGGCCGGTACGGCGCCGGAACGTCCACGCCGAGCAGCGCCTTCGCCCGGGCCCGCTCGACGCCGGCCATCGCGCGCGAGACGTAGATCGTCGCGATGAGAATGGGGATCCCGATCAGCGCCGCCGTGAGGAGCCCGATGCCGAGCGCCCAGAAGGTCATCGCGACGGTGAACGTCACGATGCCGACGGGCAGGTTCAGGAGCAGGTAGAGCGTTTCCCTCCACGTGCGGGCCTGGACGGGAGCCCGCAGTGCTCGGGGCACGGGGTGGGAGGTCCGGCTGGGGCCGGGGGGAGCTGGGAGCGTCATCGTGGTTTCCATGCCTGAACGGTAGGCGGGCCGGGCTCGTGCCCCAATCCGGCCACCGGCCGTCTTCGGGATGGGGTTATCCCCCGGCAGGCCGGATGTTCTGGTTGAGGTGGAAGAGGTTCGACGGCCGTACCTCGCCTCCTCCTCCTGCGGCTGCAGCGGCGCCCCTCCGGGCTTGGGCGTCAGCCGCGTGCCACCGCGTCGAGCGCCTCGGCGAGCTCGTCCGGCGCCGAGAACATCGGCCAGTGACCCGTCGGCACCTCCGCGAACGACCACTGTGGGCCGGACAGCTCCTCGAACCACGGGTGTCCGCTCGCGATCATCGCCTTCACCTGCTCGAGCGGGAAGCTGCACGAGATCAGGACGTGCGGGAGCTTCTCCCGATCCGGGTTCGTCAGGTGGATCGCCCGCGTGTACGTCGCGAACGGCTGGTCCGTCGCGCGTTGTCGGATCTGCGCCTTGGTGTCGTCGTCGAGCCCGGCGGTGCTCGCGCCGTTCACGCTCTCGAGCTCGTCCCACGCCGGCATCGGCAGCTTCCAGCCCTCGCCCTCCTCGGTCACGTGGCGCTCGGTGATCTCGCGGACCTTCGGCTCCATGGTGTCGACGTACGACGTCCCGTCCGGTGCGGGTCCGCCGTCGACGTACACGACCCGGGAGAGCCGGTCGGCGATGCGGTCGGCCGCGCCCGTGACCGGGAGTCCGCCATAGCTGTGCCCGACCAGGATGACGTCGCGAAGGCCCTCGCCCTCGACGACCTTCGCGATGTCCGCGATGTGCGTCTCGAGATCGACGTCGGGGCCGGCCTCGTCGGCACGATCTCCCAGTCCCGTGAGCGTCACGGGGCGAGGGTCGTGCCCGCGACCCCGAAGTCTCGTCTCGATGTCGTCCCACGCCCATCCACCGAGCCACGCGCCGGGGACCAAGACAACGGTCGCCATCTCCATCACTCCCTTCTCGTCATCGGAACCGGCGGAAGAACGTGCGCAGGTCCTCCACGAGCAGGTCCGGCGCGTCCATCGCGGCGAAGTGGCCGCCGCGGTCGAACTGCGACCAGTGCACGATGTTGTTCGCCCGCTCCGCGAAACGCCGGACCGAGCGGAAGTCGTTGGGGAACACGGCCACGCCGGTCGGCGTCGTGTTCGGCACCTCCCGGTACCCGGCGCCGGTGCGCGCGTCCTCGTAGTACTGGCGCGCCGACGAGCCCGCGGTGGCGGTCAGCCAGAACACCGTCACGTGGGTCAGGAACCGATCGCGATCGACGTTGTTCACGTACTCGCCGTCGAAGCCCATGAACAGCTCGCTGTTCCACGCGAGCTGCCCGGCCGGAGAGTCGACGAGCCCATACGCGAGCGTCTGCGGCCGGGTGGACTGGATCTTCACGTAGCCCATGCGGTCCTCGAAGTTGGAGAGGATCTGGAAGAAGCCCTGTTCGAACTCGGAGAGCCCCTCGAGCTCGGCCGGGTCGCCGGACGGGAACGCGAAGATCTGCAGGAGATGCACGCCCACGAGGCCCTCGGGCTTCAGGATGCCCAGCTCCCGGGTGATGAGCGCGCCGACGTCGCCCCCGTGGGCGCCGTAGCGCGCATAGCCCAGGCGGCCCATCAGCTCGTCCCACGCCCTCGCCGTGCGGGCGCTGTCCCATCCGGCGTCTCGGGTCGGTCCGGAGAACCCGTAGCCGGGGATCGAGGGGACCACGACGTGGAAGGCGTCGTCGGGATCACCCCCGTGGGAGCGTGGGTCGGTCAGCGGCCCGATGATCTCGGTGAACTCCGCGACCGAGCCCGGCCAGCCGTGGGTGAGGACGAGCGGGAGGGCGCCGTCCTCGGGCGAACGCACGTGCAGGAAGTGGACGTTCTGCCCGTCCACTGTGGTGGTGAACTGCGGGAACTCGTTCAGTCGCGCCTCGTCCTTGCGCCAGTCGTAGGAGGCGCGCCAGTACTGCGCCATCTCCTTC
>JBOGVL010000377.1:0-2620 GCA_050692535.1 Actinomycetota bacterium
GGCGCCGGTCGCGCCCGACCCCTCCTCGCGGCCTCGGGCTAGGCGGACTCGGTCGTCCAGGTCGAGCGCGTCGCCTCGATCTGGTCGGCTGGCAGCTCGACGTACCCGGTGCCGGTGACCGCCTCGATCAGGCCGGTGTCCGACACGTAGTAGTCCACGTAGGCCTGCAGGGCCGGACTCTCCGCGAGCTTCGTCTTGCTGACGTAGATGTACAGCGTCCGCGACAGGGGATAGGAGCCATCGGCGATCGTGTCACGGCTCGGGGCCACGCAGCCGGAGCCGCCGTCGACCTCGAGCAGCTTCACGCCCTCACCCGCTCCCTCGGCGAACGCGTACCCGACGAATCCGAGCGGGCTCTCGGCTCCCTCCATGGCCGCGATGATGACGTTGTCATCGGGCGAGGCCTGATAGTCCTTGCGGAGCGCCGCGGCGTCGTCCTCGGGGAGCCCCTGCTCGAGCGCGATGTCCTCGATGCCCGCCAGGTCGAGAAACGCGTCGTAGGTGCCCGACTCCTCGCCGGGGGCGGTGATCTCGAGCGGGATGCTCGGGAAGCCGCCGGTGCCGCCCACCTGCGTCGCAAGCGAGTCGGCGCCGTTCCAGGTGTCGATGCCCTCGGACTCGGGGCCGAAGAGCGCGTACAGGTCGCCGTTGTTGAGGCACGACACGTCGCTGTTGGCGGGGTTCGTCATCACGGTGATCCCGTCGAACGCGACCGCGAGCTCGACGTACTCGACGCCGTTGGCGGCACAGGCGTCGATCTCCTCCTGCTCGATCGCTCGAGACGCGTCCTGCACGTCGATCTCGCCGTCGCAGAACAGGACGAACCCGTCGCTCGTGCCGGGGCCGTCGACGCTGATGGCCACGCCGGGCGCGACCTCCTCGTTGAACAGCTCCGCGACCAGGCTCGAGATCGGCTGGACCGTGGACGACCCCGAGATCGTGATCGTGCCCGTCAGTTCCTCGCCGGTCGTCCCGGTCGTCGTTCCGGTGGTCTCGCCGGTCGTCCCGCCGCCGTCGTCGTCGTCCGAGCATGCGGCGGCGACGATCGACAGCGAGGCGAACAGGGCCACCAGGGCCCACTTCCTCCGCTTCACCATCCAGCCCCTCCTTTGGATTGCGACTCCCGGGCGGGCACGCTAGTCAGCCGCGGTAAACGCGAGCCGTCGCGAGTGTGAACGCCGGATGAACGAGCCGCGGCGCGTGAACGAGGGATGAACCGGCGGCGGGCGCCCCTACACTGGCGCCGTGAACGACGTGGCCCTCCTCGTCGCGGTCGCGGCGGTCGCGTTCGCGCTCGGCGGTCTGGTCGTTGCCCGCCGCCGGCGCTCGCGCGCCGAGGCGAGCCGGAGCGCCCACGCACGCACCGACGAGGAGCTGGCGGAACGGGCCCGCTCGGGCGAGGAAGACCGGCGCCGGATGGACCTCGTCCTGTCGTCGATGCGCGAGGGCGTGATCCTGTTCGGGCCCGACGGGCAGACCGCGTTCGCGAACCCCGCGGCCGATCGACACCTCGGCTCCGTGCCTCGCGCCGTCACCGCCCTCCTGCCGCTCGCGATCCAGGAGGCGGCACGGCGGGCGGCGGGCCTCCGACAGGCGCACACGGCGGACGCCGAGGTCGGCTCCCCATCGCGATGGCTCCGGGCCTCGGCGATCCCCGTCAACGACGACGGCACCGTGCTCCTCGTGATCCGAGACGAGACCGAGGCGCGGCGGCTGGACGCGATCCGCCGGGACTTCGTGGCGAACGCGTCCCACGAGCTCAAGACTCCGGCCGCCTCGATCCAGGCCGCGGCCGAGACGATCCAGACGGCCTCACTCGAAGACCCGGAGGTGATCCCGCGGTTCGCGGCGCAGCTGGAACGCGAGGCGCTGCGGCTCTCGCGGATCGTCGGCGATCTCCTCGACCTCTCGCGGCTCGAGTCCGGGAGCGAGCTCGACGAGGCCGTCGCGATCGACGCGGTGCTCCGCGACGAGGGCGAGCGCTTCGAGCAGCCGGCGGCCGAGGCGGGCGTGGAGCTCTCGATCCGGGCGGACGTCGTCCCGCGCGTCCGCGGTTCGGCGCGCGATCTCGCTCTGCTGGTCCGCAACCTCGTCGACAACGCGATCCGGTACACGCGCGCCGGCGGTAAGGTCGAGGTCGCGCTGGGCGCCGAGGACGGCGAGGTGGTGCTCAGCGTGCGCGACACGGGACTGGGGATCCCGCAGCGCGACCTTCCGAGGATCTTCGAGCGCTTCTACCGGGTCGACCGCGCCCGCTCGCGCGAGACCGGGGGGACCGGGCTCGGCCTGTCGATCGTGCGCCACGTGGTCGAGAACCACGGCGGGCGGATCTCCGTCGAGTCCGAGCTCGGCCGCGGCACGCGCTTCGAGGTTCGGCTGCCCGCGGTCGCCGCCGGCGCCGCCGCCGGCTCCGCCTGAGCCCTCGCAGAGACGCCCGTCCGTCGAGGGGTAGGCTGGCCGACCGATGACGGTGCTTCTGCTGATCCGGCACGCCCACACCGACGCGGCCGGCAAACGGCTGACCGGCTGGACCCGCGGCGTGCATCTCAACGCACGGGGACGAGAGGAGGCCGCGGCGCTCGCGACGCGGCTCGAGGGCATCCCGATCCGCGCGATCTAC
>JBOGVL010000378.1:0-2618 GCA_050692535.1 Actinomycetota bacterium
CGCCGCGCCGAAGGAGCGCGTTGCCGCCGAGCGCGACGACGACCCGGTCCATGCGGCTACAGGACCGGCTTCAGGACGTCGGCGAGCGACGGAGAGTCGGGGAGCACTTCGAGGTCGTAGCGCACCCGAACGGCCGGCTTACGGATGTCGATCACGCGCCGCAGGTCGATCGGCGTCCCGATCACGACGAGGTCGGCCTCGGCCGCGTCGATGATCTTCTCCAGCTCGCGCAGCTGCTCGTCCGAGTACCCCATGGCCGGCAGGACGGGGCCGACGTCGTACTTGCGGAACGTCTCCTCGATCGTCCCAGCGGCCCACGGCCGCGGGTCGACGATCTCGGCGGCCCCGTGGGCGCGGGCGGCCACCACGCCGGCGCCGAACTTCATGTCGCCGTGCGTGAGCGTCGGCCCGTCCTCGACGACCACCACCCGCTTGCCGGCGATCGCGTCGGGCTCGTCGACCGTGACCCGGCTGTTGGCACGCACGACGGTCGCCCCCGGGTTCACGCGGGCGATCGTCGCCGTCAGCGTGCCGACCTGTTCATCGGACGCCGAGTCCATCTTGTTGATGACGATCACGTCGGCCATGCGGAGGTTCGCCTCGCCCGGGTGGAAGCTGGTCTCGTGCCCCGCGCGGAGCGGGTCGGCGACGACCACGTGGACGTCGGGATCGAAGAACGGCAGGTCGTTGTTGCCGCCGTCCCAGAGCAGGACGTCGCACTCCGCCTGGGCTTGCTCGAGGACGTCCGCATAGTCGACGCCGGCGTAGATGATCGTGCCGGCCGCAATGTGCGGTTCGTACTCCTCGCGCTCCTCGACCGTCGTGTCGTAGCGGTCGAGGTCCTCGAGGTCGGCGTACCGCTGCACGCGCTGCGCCACCAGGTTGCCGTAGGGCATCGGATGGCGGACCGCCACGACGCGCTTGCCCGCTTCCTTGAGGGTCTGCGCGATCGCTCGCGTCGTCTGGCTCTTCCCCGAACCCGTCCGGACCGCGCACACGGCGACGACCGGCACCGTGGCCTCGAGCATCGTCGCGCGGGGACCGAGCAGCACGAAGTTCGCCCCGGCCGCGAGCGCCTCGCTCGCCTTGTGCATCACGTACTCGTGAGCGACGTCGGAGTAGCTGAACACGACGTCCTCCACGCCCCGATCCCGGATCAGATCGGTGAGCTCGCTCTCGTCGTGGATCGGGATGCCGTTGGGATACCCCTCGCCCGCGAGCGACGCCGGGTAGGTGCGGTCGTCGATGAACGGGATCTGCGTGGCCGTGAACGCGACGACCTCGTATCGCCGGTCGCCGCGATACACGACGTTGAAGTTGTGGAAGTCGCGTCCTGCGGCGCCCATGATGAGCACACGACGGGGCATCCGGGTTTCCTTTCGAGGAGGTTTTGATGCGCGGGAAGCCGGGCGGCCCCGCTCTTCGCCCCGGAATCTACCCCGGCGGCCGCCGTCCCGCCATCCGACCTTCGGTCACGCCGCCGGGCGCCAGCCCCCCGACCCGACGCGCCCGAACGGGCGAGCGAAGTGGGAGACCCCGACGTTCCACCCGCCCTCGCGTGCGTGCCCCAGGACGGTAGCGCGCGAGAGGCACGCCAGGTCCGGCTCCACGTCGTGGTTTGACGGGGAGCCGGGGAGGGCCACCTGGATCGGGATGTGGAGCAGGTCGCCGGTGAGGAGGAGCGTCTCGCCGTGGGACTCGACGATCGCGACGCGATGCCCGGGCGTGTGCCCGGGGGCGTGCACGACGCGCACGCCGGACGCCACGGCGTGGTCCTCCTCGCGCAGATCCATCATTCCGAGCCGTTCGAGCTCGTCCATCGAGCCGCGCGCCGTGTAGCCCCCGATCCGGTCCGCCCGGCCGAAGAAGGACCAGTCGGCCGGATGGGCGTGATGGATCGCGTTCGGGAACCGGGGGCGGCCGCCGACGACCGCGCCACCGGCGTGATCGGCGTGCAGATGGGTGTGGACGACGGCCCACACCTCCGCCGGGTCGACGCCGGCCCCGGCCAGCGCCTCGTCGCGGGCGATCGGTTCGGCCCACGGCCGGATCGGAGGCAGCTCCCCGAGTCCCGTGTCCACCATCACCACGCCGTTCGCGGTGCGCACCACGAACGCGTGGACGTGCCACGGCCATGCGTTGTCCCCGAGGAACGCCCACGGGAACGCCGCGCGCTGCGCGACCCAGTCGACCTCGACATCCGGCATCTCGTCCGCGAGGTCGAGCGGCGCGAACCCCTCGCACACGACGACCACGTCGACGTCGCCGACACGGATCGAACGGTGCTCCACGCCGGAACGTTATCGCAGGGTCGCGCGCACCCGCGTTCGTGAGACCGGGGCATCGCTCGATCGCTTCGCGCGGCGGATATCTGGATTTCGGCCAGCGGCAGGACTTCGGGAGGCTCCCTCGTCGCTCAGTCGTCGAGGTCGGCCGGCACGTCGACGTCGAAGAGCGTTCGGCCCCGCGGGTCGAGCGTGCGCCACGTCGGCTCGTCGATCACGGCGACGCGCAGCGCGTCGAGCAGATCGTGCAGCCGGCGGCGCCCGGCGTGCAGCAGGGCGTGGGCGACCTCGGCCGCGGGCTGCGGGCGGACGACGGTCGGCAGGGGGCGGACA
>JBOGVL010000379.1:0-2605 GCA_050692535.1 Actinomycetota bacterium
CCAGAACCACCTGCTCGGAGTCCGGGCGTTCTCGACGAACGATGCGTGGGCGGTCGGAAGCCACAACGTCCCGGGGACGCTGAACTTCGCGACCCTCGTGATGCGATGGGACGGGTCCCGGTGGAGCCTCGTCCCGAGCCCCAACCCCGAGCCCGCGGAGAACCGCCTCCAGGACGTCGACGGGGTCTCCTCGAGCGACCTGTGGGCCGTTGGGTTCCGGCAGAACGATCCCTACGGAGTCCGGCAGTCGCTGATCCTCCACTTCGACGGCTCGACGTGGAGCACGGTCCCGACGTCGGCGGCGCTTGACGCCACCCTCGAAGGCGTCGTCGCGCTGGGGAGCGACGACGTCTGGGCCGTCGGCTGGAAGTTCTCGCTCCAGCTGCTCTGGCACGTGCCGTTCGCCCTCCATTGGGACGGCTCGTCGTGGAGCGAGGTCCCGGTCCCGAGCCCGTCGCCGCAGGGCGGCCGGCTGTTCGGCGTCGCCGCGATCTCGGGGACGAACCTCTACGCGGTCGGCCACGCCAACGCGGGTGGCGGGATCCCGTCCCTGATCATGCACTGGAACGGCTCGCAGTGGAACGTTGAGTCCTCGCCGACGCGCACGACGGTCGCGAACCTGTGGGACGCCTCCGCCGCGAACCCGAACATGGTGTTCGCGGTGGGGAACGGCCAGCAGCTCCGGCGTGGGGTCCTGAGCCCGAGCCGGACGCTGGCCCTTCGATCGGGGAATGCTTAGGTCGCCGACGGCAGGCCGACTCCCGCGACGTTCCGGGCGATCGCGGGCTGAGGTAGCGGCTTCGGTGGGCCGAAAAGCAGCTCGGCGAGGTACGGCGTGAGGTACGGGAAGCGCGCGTCGACGATCCGCCCGTTCACCTCCTGCAGGCCGAGGGACGCGAGGTACGACTCGCGCAAGCCGACGAACGTCGCGAACAGCTGGTCCTGCGTTCCGCCGGGGCCGACCAGATAGTCGGGGCTCCCGGAGAGCAGGGCACCGAGCCCGCCGAGCTGAACCGGGTTGTTCGTGAAGTACTCGAGGTACGGGCTCGGCTGTCCCTCTCCGCCCGCGGCGTTCCGGGCGAACACCGTCTGCGCCGCGTTCGTGAACAGCGCGGCGCGCAGCTGCGCTCTAGTGACGCCCATCGCCCACGCCTGCTCGGCGGCGATCTGCAGCTCTGCCAGGGGTACGTCGAGGAGCGCCAGTTCCTCGCCCCGCGTCTGGTTCTCCCACCACCGTCCGTACTGCCGGGCCTCCACCCCCGTCAGTCGCGGCCCGACCGTCGTCCCGGCCCGCCCGAGCACGGCGGCGGACGTCGGGGCGGCGAGCAGGGCCGAGAGGACCGTGACGGAGAACACCACGGCGGAGATGTTCACTCGGGGTCGGCATGTCATATCTCGCTCCTTTCGTCCGACGGAGAACCCTGACTCACCTCGATCGTGACGAACGATCCCGGCGTCACCTCGACGCCCGCCGCCGGCAGCTGGACTGCGACGAGCCCCCGGGCGATCTCTTCCGACGGCCCGGCGGTCACGGACACGCCCAGGCCGAGGGCGTCCAGCCTCGCGCGAGCCTCGGCCGGCGACAGGCCGACGACGTCGGGGACAAGGATCGCCACGGACGGCGACGACGTGGGGCTCGGCGGCTTCGGTTCCGGAAACCCGTCCTCGCGGGTATACGGGACGCACGTCACCGTTGCCTGCACCGCCTCCCCGACCGCGGGTCCCTCGTCGAGGCCGATCTCGTCCAAGACGCCCTCGGGAACTCCTGTCGAAGCGAATCGAGCGCTCCCCAGCAGGCGATCGTCGTTGCTCCACACGGCCGCCGTGCACGCTTGGGCGCCGAGACGCAGGCCCTCCGGGATCCCCGGAGGAACGTGCGCGTCGTACGCGATCGACGGGCCGGCGGCGGAGAGCACGACGCGCGCGTTCGAGACCAAGACGGCGACCCGGGCGTCGAGACGCCACGGTTCGCACGAGCCCGTGGCCATCGCGCCCTCGATCGATCCACTCACGGGGACGGTCATCTCCCGCGAGGCGCTTCGGGACAACGACACCAGCTCGAGTGACAACGAACCGAGCTCCGAACCGGTCGGATCCAGGATGCGGAGGCCACATCGGTGAACGCCCGGATAGACCTCCGAGGACCACCGCATCGTGAACTTCACGACCGCTCGCGTGGGATCGGCCGAGTCGCCCGCCTCGATGTGCGGGCCGACCTCGAACCGCGAGAGCTGATAGGCGCCCGACCCCGTCGAGCCTGGCGTCGTCTCCCCCGGTCGGAACGCGGTCCACGCGAGCAAGCCTGCGGCCACGAACACGCCGAGCGCGACGACTCCGGCCGAGACCTGCCGCCTCCGGCGGCGCCGCTCGACGCGATCCTCGACCGATCGCTGGTCGCCGCGCGGCTCGAACTCCCCGACGGCCTCCCTCAACAGCTCTCGGACGTCATTCATCGGAACCTCCGTAACGGGCGCGCAGGCTCTTCCGGGCCCGGTGGAGCCGTCCCCGGACCGACGCCGGCTCGATGCCGAGCACCCCGCCCGCCTCCTCGGCGGTGTAGCCGAGCCACTCGACGAGGACGAGGACCTCGCGCTGAGTCCGAGGG
>JBOGVL010000380.1:0-2598 GCA_050692535.1 Actinomycetota bacterium
GAGCACGACCGAGTACACGAGGTTGCCGACGACCACGTTCTTGCCGAACTGGGTCTGGGTCTCGCCGTACCACGCGTCGATGTGCAACGGGTGGTGGTTCATGGTGATCAGGCAGAAGAGGTGATCGTCGTATTCGGTGATCGTCTTGCCCGGCCAGTGCTTGTAGACGTCACCAGGCTCGAAGTCTTCGTAGAGGCGGCCGAACGGCCGCTCGTACTCGGTCAAGATCAGGTTTCCTCGGGATTCTCGATGTCCAGTGTCACATTGTCGGGGTCCATCGGCAGGCTATCCGGCGTCCTGCGTACGATCCCGGAGTGAGCGTCCTCGATGCGCCGTGCACCTGCGATCGTCGTGCGACGGCGCAAGGCGGAGGCGTACGCGCAACCGCTTGGCGACCAACTCGGCCCGGTCGTGTTGGGTTGCGAACCCGGGACCGGCGGTGGCGTGGTGAGCAGCCGATCATGGAGGCAGCGCAATGCGAGGCGAGGCGGCACCGATCGCTCAGCCGCTCACGGCGAAGACGCGCCACTTGCCGGGGACGCCCTTCAGATCGTGCTCCCCACGATCGGCGAGCCCGAAGCCGGAGCCGATCACGACATCGTGCACGGTCTGCGACACCAGGATCTCGTTGGCGCCGGCCAGCTCGCCGATACGCGCACCGACGTGGACCGCGATCCCGGCCAGGTCATCGCCTTGACGTTCGACCTCGCCGAGGTGGATGCCGGCGCGCACCTCGAGGCCCAGGCTCCGGACTTCGCCACGCAAGCCGGCGGCGAACGCGATCGCCTTGGCCGGCAGCGCGAATTCGGCCAACAGGTCGTCGCCGCGAGTGTTGACTTCTCGCCCGTCGTGGCGCGCCAGCTCCCGACGGGCGATCTCGCGGAACACGTCCAATACTTCCTTCCAGGAACGATCGCCGAGGCGAGCCGCGTGCTCGGTCGAGTGCGAGACATCAACGAAAAGGACCGCGGCCAGCACGCGCTCTCCAAGACGGGACGAGACCGTGCCGGTGATGAATTCTTCGATCGCGCCCGCGACTGGTTCCAGCTCGTCACCGACGGGTACGTGGTCCTGACCCGGCAGCTCGATGTAGCGGGCATTGCGTATGTGCCCGGCGAGATGGCGGCCGTGCGAAACCTGAACGAGGAGGTCGCCCGCCGGGTGGAGAACGAGGGTCGGCACCCGAATCTCCGAGAGATGGGGCCGGGCGTCGTAGCGCGACCACGTTGACATGGCATTGACGACCTGCCGCGGGCTGGCGCCGGCGCGCTCCTGGCGGGCGAAGTGCGCCCGGAGCGTGTCATCAGCAGAAAGACTCGGCACGAAGAAGTCGATCGTCGAGCCGAGCCCCCACGACTTCTCCATCCATTCGAGATATCGACCCAAGGTCTCCTCCGGCATTCCGATGGGGTGATCGGCGGCACGCGACCAGCGGGCGTAGGTGCCGAAGAGGACGAGGTGGGATACCCGTTCGGGATTTCGGGCCGCCAGTCCTATCGCGACCGGGCCGCCGAAGAAGTTCGTCAAGACCGCGGTCCGCCCGACGCCCAGCGTGTCGAGGACGGTGATGGCGTCGGCGACCTCGTCGTCGAGCGTCAGCTCGTGGTCTGACGGAATCGGATCGGAGTCGCCCACGCCGCGCCGGTCGTATGCAATGAGGCGGCTGAACGACGCCAGCCGTCGCCAGTACATCGCTTGTTGGGGCAGCTCCCACAGGCTGTCCATCCGGCTCACGATGCCGGGGAGGTCGAGCAGCCAGCCGGGACCCGCGCCGAACGTCTGGTACGCGAGGGGAACGCCCGCCCCGCGGGTGAATTGCGTGACCGGAAGCTCGTCGCTCAAGGGCGCAGCACCATCTGCGTGCACCGGAACACTGTCATCGTCCTACCGGTGGACTCGTTGGTGACCGTGACGTCCCAAACGTGCGTCGTGCGGCCGCGGTGCACCGGCGTCGCGACGCCGGTGATCGTCTGGCCCGGTCCGGCGGTTCCCATGAAGTTCGCCTTGAGCTCGACAGTGGTGAAGATCTCGCCGCCGTCGAAGTCGAGGTTCGCGCCGGTGCCGGCCGCGCACAACGCGTCGGCGAGTCCGAGAATGACCGGCGCCCACAAGACACCGGTTCCGGCGATGAACTGCTCCGTGACCGGCAGCCGGCCTTCGACCCGGTCGGGCGCGACGGACGTCAACTCCAAACCCAGGGAACGCGGGAACGGCCCCCACGGTGCCTCCTCGTTGAACCGCCGGGCCTCGGCGGCGGGGTCGGGCACGGCGGCTGTCACGGACTGTCGCCGAGACGGCGAAGGAGCCCGCGCGCGATCACGAGACGCTGGATCTCGTTGGTGCCCTCACCGATGATCATGAGCGGCGCGTCTCGGTAGTAGCGCTCGATCGGCAACTCCGTCGTGTAGCCGACGCCGCCGTGAATGCGCATCGAGTCAGTGGCGATCTCGTAGGCGGCTTCGCTCGCGAAGAGCTTCGCCATGCCCGCCTCGACGTCGGCGCGCTCGCCCGCCTCCTTCAAGTCGGCGGCGTGGATGGTGAGCAGGCGGGCGGCCTCGAGCTTGGTCGCCATGTCGGCAAGCTTGTGCTGGATCGCCT
>JBOGVL010000381.1:0-2594 GCA_050692535.1 Actinomycetota bacterium
CTGATCGGTCATCGCATCGACGAGCGAGCGGTCCCCGTGGCCGACGCCCACGACGATCGCGCCGCCGGCGGCGTCCAGGTAGCGCCTCCCCTCCGCGTCCTCAATCCAGACGCCCTTCGCGCGAACTGCGCAGGGGAGCTCGCGCGACAGGACCCGGGGGAAGACGTGGCTCACGGAGCCAGCTCCTCGCCCTCGGGGGTGTCGAGGAGCTCGCGGAGCCGCTCGGCTCGCTCGCGCCGGCCCCGGCGGATCCCCTCGGCCCACTCGGGCTCGGGCTCGTGCGCCGTGTCGAGATCGGCGTCCTCGGCCTGGGTCTCGGGTTCGGGCTTCGGCTCGTCCCCGCGGTCGCTCACAGCGCCAGTCTCCCAGGGGGGATCAGGAGGAGGACACGCCCTCGGGGTCCAGCTCCGTCCGGATGATGCGGAGCTCGTCGTCTGTGGGCGGCGGGGTCTCGCCCAGATCCCCCGCGACCTTCGGGCCCCAGGCCATCGAATCGCGGACCTCGTCGAGGGAGACGCCGGGATGCAGGGTGAGCAGCGTCATCTCGCCCGTCTCCTCGTCGAACCCGTAGGTTCCGAGGTCGGTGACGACGCTCGTCGGTCCGCTGCCGAACCACCCCCGAGCGCGGTCGCGCTCGGGGTCGCCCGAATGCCCGGGCGAGGTCCGGAAGTCGAGCGTCTCGACGAACGAGCGTGGTGCCTGCCGCATGATCACGAGGATCTTTCGCGCGTGGATCGCGATCTCGCACGCGCCCCCCGACCCGGGGAGCCGGACCTTCGGGTTGCCGTAGTCACCGATCACGGTCGTGTTCAGGTTCCCGAACCGGTCGATCTGGGCGCCACCCAGGAAGGCGACATCGATGAGCCCGGCCTGCAGGTAGAACGCGAAGAGCTCGAACATCGACGTGACGGCCGTCGAGCCGGACACGAGGGTGGGGTCGCCGATCGACAGAGGAAGGCGCGCGGGCCGCGCCCCGAACACGCCCGCCTCGTACACGAGCTGGAGCTGGGGGGCGACGGTGCGCTGCGCGAGATTGCAGACGATATTCGGCAGCCCGACGCCGACGAAGCAGATCCGCTCGCCCCCGAGGGTTCGCGCGCTCGCCGCGATCATCATCTCGTTCTTCGTGTAGCCGCCCCGCCCGTCCCCCCTCACGAGTAGTCCCCGTAGTTGACCTCGCCGGACAGCCGGTCGCCCGGCCGCAGGATTTCTCGGCGGTCGCCGAGCTTGGCGACGTACTCATCGTGGCTCTTCGTGCCGTAGACCCACTCACGCAGCCAGCCCTCGAGCGCCACGGGATCCTTCGAGACGGACTCCCAGTCCCGGTAGAAGACGTTGTCGCGATCGTAGTACCCCTGCGCGTAGCTCGGGTGGCACGCGAACGGCTGCTCGACCACCGCGTCGACGACCACGCCGGGGATCACCGTTCGGTTGGGATCGCGCCGGACGACGGACTCGTCGACCACCTCCTCACACACCACGATCACGCGCTCGGCCGCGAACGCCGCCTCCTTCTGACAGCCGAGCAGCCCCCAGACCTGCGTGTCGCCGTCCGCGGTCGCGCGCTGCGCGTGCACGATCGTGACATCGGGCCGGAGCGGGGGGACGACGTACACCTCGTCGCCGTCTTCGTATGGAGACTGCATCGGCCGGATGTTCGGGTTCACGCTCGGGATGTCGCTCTCGTAGTAGCTGCGGATCGGAAAGAAGGGAAGGTTCGAGGCGCCGGCCACGTACCGGCACACCATGCCGAAATGCGAGTACTCCTCGATCTCGAGCGGCTCGGGATCCGACCGCTCGATCCGCCTCCGCACCGCGTGGAGCGACCCCACACCGGGGTTGCCGAGCCACGAGAAGATCAGCTTCCGCGCGACGCCGGCCCCGACCATCTGGTCGTAGACCACGTCCGGCGTCATGCGGGCGAGCGTGAGGTCCCGGCGACGCTGCCGGATGATCTCGTGCCCGGCGGCGAAGCAGATCAGGTGCGTGAAGCCCTCGATCGCCACGGTGTCGCCGTCGTGGACGAGCTCCGCGACGGCGTCGCGCATCGTGGCGAGCTTGCTCAATCCCGCTCCTCGGGGCTCCAGCCGTCCCCGGGCCCGCGGAGCACGCAGAACTCGTTGCCCTCCGGATCGAGCATCACGGTCCAGAAGCTGCCGCCCTCCTCGACGAGGCGGAGCTCGGTGGCGCCGAGCGCCTTCACGCGCTCGACTTCTTCGCCCATCGACCCGGCCGGCCGGAGGTCCAGGTGCAGGCGGTTCTTCACGCTCTTGCCCTCGGGTACGACCTGGAAGTACAGGGGCCACCCACGCCCGCTGGGGTCGACGAGGTAGGCGCCGTCGTCGTCGATGTCGTGGAGCTCGTACCCGAGCGCCCCCGACCAGAAGTCGACCATGCGCCGTGCATCGGCGCAGTCGAACGTGAGGGTGTCGACCGTCGAGCCCACCTCGGGCCTCCTGCTCAGGACGCGGTGGCCTCGACCACCGCATCCTCGAAGATCCCGAGCGCGGTCTCGGCCTGGTCCCGGCGCAGCACGAGCGCCGGCGAGAAACGGATCACGGCATCGCCGGCGCCGAGCACGAGCAGCCCACGGC
>JBOGVL010000382.1:0-2565 GCA_050692535.1 Actinomycetota bacterium
GCGAGAGCGACGCGAGGCTCATCGCCTCTCCGCGCCGTTCCGGAGGCGCCAGGTCGAGGTTGGCGGCGACCGCGGCGACGAAGAACAACGCCTCGCCGACTCCCGTCAGCAGCCGCGTGGCCACCAGAGCCGGGACCGACGTGGCGAAGAGATAGCCGACGACCGACGAGGCGAACAGCGAAGCGCCGACGACCATCAGGATCCGCCGGCCCCGGCGGTCCGCGAGTGCACCGGCCCAGGGGCGAAGGAAGAAGGCGGTCAGGCTGAACGCGCCGACCACGATCCCCACGGCGATGTTGCCTCCACCCAGCGGTCCCTCGACGAAGCGAGGGAGGGCCGGGAGCAGGACGCCGTCGGCGGTGAAGTAGCAGAGCTCGGCTACGGCGACCAGGAGAAAGGTGGGCGTCAGCAGCGTCGGCCGGGCCGCGGTCTCGGTCGCCGTCTCTCGTTCCTGGGTGCTCAGGCTCCGCACCATCGTCGCCTCCTCGCTCGATCCCAGGATCGTGGCGGCGGGGAAGGCGACGGAGCATCGGCAGGACTGCCCATCTTGGCCCCAACACCTTCGGCTGCCATCCTTGGACCCGATTCAGGGTCCGGGAGGAAGCCTCGTGACGGAAGCGCTACGCCTCGCCGACCTGCTGGCCGCCCTATCCCTCACCACGGACCTGGCCATGGGCCAGCCGCCCGAGAAGGCGATCCGGGCTTCGGTCGTCGCGACCGACCTCGCCCGCCACATCGGGACGCCCGAGACCGAGGTCGCCGACGTGTACTACACGACCCTGCTCAAACACCTCGGGTGCACGGCCACCTCGCACGAAGAGGCCCAGCTCTTCGGTCCGGACGACCTGGGCGCCCGTCCCATCGAGGAGCGGTCCGACGTCACCCGCCCTCGCGAGCTGATTGACGTGATGCGCACCACGGGCAGGGGAGCGGGGCTGGCGCGCCCGCGCTACGTGGCTCGCGCGATCGTGTCGGGCAAGAAGACGAATGCGTCCATCTTCCGCGCCGTGTGCGAGGTCGCCGCTCAGATGTCCGAGCGTCTCGGTCTCGGCGAGGCGGTCGGCCGGGCCCTGTACGAGAGCCTGGAGCGCTGGGACGGCAAGGGTCACCCGCGAGGGCTGCGGGGGGAGGACATCGCGCTGCCCGCCCGGCTCGCGGAGCCCGCGACCCAGGCCGTCATCTTCCATCGGCTCGGCGGGACGGAGGGGGCGCTCGCCATGGTCGAGCGCCGGTCGGGAGGGTGGTTCGATCCGACCGTTGCCGAGGCGTTCCGAGCCGTCGGGCCCAAGATCCTGGAGCGCCTCGACCGGGAAGATCCATGGACCGCGGTCCTCGAAGCGGAGCCCCATCCGGTCCGGCAGATCCCCTCGGATCGACTGGAGACGGTCGCCGGGGCTTTCGCCGACATGGTGGACCTCAAGACGTCGTTCACCCTCGGCCACTCCTCCGGTGTCGCCGAGCTCGCGACGTCCGCCGCCGAGCGCCTGGGAATGTCCGACGTGCGCGCACTGCGCGTCGCGGCGCTGCTTCACGACGTGGGTCGGACCGCGGTGGGCGCGGGTGTCTGGGAGAAACCGGGTCTGCTGAGCACGACGGAGCGAGAGCAGATTCGCCTGCACCCGTACCACACCGAGCGCATCCTGGCGCGGTCGGCGGCCCTGGCGCCCCTCGCCCGGATCGCCGGGATGCACCACGAGCGACAGGATGGGTCCGGCTATCACCACGTGGCCTCGGCCGCCGAGGTGCCGGCCGAAGCCCGCCTGCTGGCGGTCGCGGACGCCTATCAGGCGATGACCCAGGATCGCGCGCACCGACCGGCGCTGGCTCCCGGTGCAGCAGCGGAGGTCGTCAACGCGGAGCTCCGGGAAGGACGCTTCGATCCGGAGGTCGCTCGCGCCGTCCTCGAGGCATCCGGTCAACGCGCGGCGACGGTCCGGACGACGTGGCCGGCGGGCCTGTCAGACCGGGAGATCGAGGTCCTCCGCCTGGTGACCAGAGGGCTCTCGAACCGCGCGATCGCGGGGGCGCTGGTCATCTCGCCGCGAACCGCCGAGCACCACGTCCAGCACATCTACGGCAAGATCGGCGTGTCGACACGAGCGGGGGCCGCGATGTTTGCCATGGAGCACGGCCTCCTCCGAGACTGATCTCAGCCTCGAAGATCGCTCCACTGACCGAACGCATCGCCCTCCTCGTGTGTTCATGGGAGCGTGCCGGTGCTCCAAACTCTGCGCGTGACCGACGAGGCGCTCGAATTCAGCGACTTCTTCGCCGAGCGTTACGGGCGCCTCGCCCGCGCATGCCTGTTGCTCACCGGGAGCGCCGCCGAAGGGGAGGACCTCGCGCAGGAGGCGATGGCCCGGGTGCTCGAACGGTGGGACCGCGTCTCGGCGCTGGAGGATCCCGAGGGGTATCTCTACCGGACGGCGATGAACCTGCATCGGAACGCCGTCCGGCGGATGACCCTGGCGGCACGCCGCCAGGTGCGCCGCGAGTCCTTCGACGACCCGGACGCCGCCGAGCGTCGCCTGGACCTGCTGCACGCCATCCGCTCGCTCCCTCGGA
>JBOGVL010000383.1:0-2551 GCA_050692535.1 Actinomycetota bacterium
CTCGCGAACCGGACGTACGCGACCTGGTCGAGCTTCTGGAGGTTCTGGAGGACCTCGACCCCGACCTGCTGGGAGGAGACCTCGGGCCCCTTGCGCCGGAGGCGCGCCTCGATCCGGCCTACCATCGCGTCCACCTGCTCCTCGGACACCGGCCGGTTGGTGAGGGCCTTCTCGATCCCGGCCACCATCTTGCCCCGGTCCCACGGCTCCCGGGTGCCGTCGCGCTTGACCACCATCAGGCCGAGCTCCTCGACCCGCTCGTAGGTCGTGTAGCGCCGTCCGCAGGAGCGACACTCCCGCCGGCGCCGGATCGCCTCGTCGCGATCCGCCGGCCGCGAGTCGACGACCCGGTCCTCGGTGTGCCCGCACCACGGACAGCGCATGCCCTCACCCCAAGATGTGGTGGTCCAGCGCACGGTACGTTCGGCGCGGACTGACGGTCAACCGGTCGGTCGCCGGCCGGCCGGCGGGAAGAGCCGACGCAGGGACTCGAGGCGGTCGTCCCACTCGGCGCCGACCTCGGTCATCCAGGCCATCGCCTCGGCCATCGGGCGCGGGGTGAGGCGGAACCGCCGGCTCCTCCCCGTGGTCGTGGCCGTGACGAGGCCGGCGCTCTCGAGCGCGCCCAGGTGCTTGGCCACGGCCTGACGGGTGATGGGGAGGCGGTCCGCGAGCTCCGTCATCGTGCTCGGCCCGTCCTCGGAGAGGCTGCGGATCACCGCCCGCCGTGTCGGATCGGAGAGCGCAGAAAAGACCGCGTCGACCCGTCGCCGTGCCCCCGTCACGAGCCCCGCCCCACGGCGACCATCGTCGCCGGCTCCTCGGTGACCGTCACGCGCGTCCCCGCCCCGTCGTCCTCCAGCGCGAACACCACCCGGGTCGCCTCGCCGACCTCGAGCCCCCGTCCTCCCCCGGCCAGCCGGCGCCACCGGAGGACCAGCGATCGCGCGGGGTCAACGGACTCGACGAGGCCGCGGCGGGTCGATCCGTCCGGCTCCCGGACGACGACGTGCCCGCCGGCGCGAGCCTCGAGCTCGACCACCTCGCCGAGCCACGCGGACAGCAGCTCGACGCTGGTGAGCGCCCGCCAGACCTGCTGGCGCGGGGCGGGGATCACGACGCGACGAACGACCGGCGCCCGCTCCTCACTCGCCATCTCCACGCAACCTCCAGGTTGCCTTTGCGGGACGGCGGTCGTACCCTCGAAGGCAACTTCAGAGTTGCATCCTACCGAAGGAGATGCGATGGCCGGAACCCTCATCCCCACCGTCGTCGAGGAGAACGCGCGAGGCGAGCGCGCCTTCGACGTGTACTCGCGATTGCTGCGCGAGCGCATCGTGTTCCTGGGCGAGGCGATCGACGACGCCGTCGCGAACACCGTCGTCGCACAGCTGCTCTTCCTCGATTCCGTCGAGCCGGGCAAGGACGTCTCGCTCTACGTGAACAGCCCCGGCGGCTCGGCGACCGCGCTCTTCGCAATCTACGACACGATGCAGTTCCTGAAATCCGATGTCGCCACCTACTGCCTCGGCCAGGCCGCGTCCGCCGCGGCCGTGATCCTGGCAACGGGGACGCGCGGCAGGCGTTACGCCCTGCCGAACTCGCGGGTACTGCTGCACCAGCCGCACGGCGGCGTCGAGGGGCAGTCCGCCGACATCGAGATCCACGCTCGCGAGATCGCCCGGCAGCGTCGGCGGGTCGAGGAGCTCCTCGCCGAACACACGGGACAGGCGATCGAGCGCATCCACGAGGACACGGACCGCGACTTCATCCTCGGGCCGGAGGAGGCCGTGGCGTACGGGCTCGTCGACGAGGTGGTCGCGCGCCGCGAGCTCGTCGGAGTTCCGCCGCCGGTGGCGCTGCGCTCCTAAACGCCGGCCGGGATGACGAGGACCCGGCCCGGAACGAGGGCGCCGGCGTCGACGCCGTTGGCGGCCGCGATCGCGTCGACCAGCGGCCGCGGGTCCGCGCCGGGGTCCGCGCGCTCGGCGATCGACCAGAGGGTGTCGCCGGCGCGGATGACGTAGCTGGACCGCACCACGGGCCGAGGGTCACCCGCACCGGCCAGCGACCGCGCCGCGGGCCCGGCCCAGGCCCCCGCGAGCAGCGCCCCCGAGACCGCGAGGGCCACCCGTCGGCGACGAACGCGTGTTCGACTCACGCCGCGATCCTATCGAACGCGTGTTCGGAGTCAAGGCCGGAACCGAACATATGTTTGAACGCTCCTGGTCGTCGTGCTACGGTCGGCCGAGCCTAGGAGGTGGCACCGACATGGCGGTTTCTGGTGGTGGTTCGGGCGGCGCGCAGGCCGGGCGGCCGGAGGTCCAGCTGACGGCGAGGCAGCGTCGGATCCTGGAGTTCATCTCGGGGACCGTGCGGGAGCGTGGCTACCCCCCGACCGTCCGCGAGATCGGCGAGGCGGTCGGGCTCACGTCCTCCTCCAGCGTCCATGCGCAGCTCGCCAACCTCGAGCGGCGAGGGCTGCTGCACAAGGACCCCACCAAACCCCGGGCGATGACGTTGTCCGAGCCGAGGGCGGAGGGGGTGGTGG
>JBOGVL010000384.1:0-2537 GCA_050692535.1 Actinomycetota bacterium
CGGAGATGATGTCCGAGGAGGCCAAGGCCGCCCTCGGCTACTTCTGATCCACCGGCCCTTCGGCCGCAGCCGGGGCCCCGCGTCCGTTCGAGCGGCCCGCGAGCTCGCCGACCAGCCGTAGGATCAGCTCGTTGGACGGCGCGTCGGCGACGTGCCGGCTGAGGTAGGCGAGACGCACCAGTCCCCCCGTCAGCCGGACGACTCCCCCTCCGTCGATCACGAAGGTCCCGGGCATCTGGAAGAAGCTCCCGCCCTTCAGCCCGTGCTGGCGCGTCTCCGCCGAGACCTCGGCGCGAAGCCAGGGGAGCACCACCTTGGGCCCGAGCACCTGCAGGGCCCTGCCCTGCACCAGACCGTAGGACCGATACGCGCTCCGATCCGGGTCCAGCACCAGCGGGAAGGGGAGTCGCTTGTCGCTCGCGAAGGACCGTGCCTCTTCCGGGTGCCCGTGTCCGACCAGTCCGATCTGGGCGCCGGCGCTCCGGAAGCGGGCCTCGTCGCGACGCAGCGCGACCACCTGCGCCTGACAGAAGGGACAGCCGAAGTAGCGGAGGAACACGACGACCGCCGGGCCCTCGCGCCAGAAGGTGGAGAGGCGGACGGGCTCCCCGCTCGGGTCGACGAGGGTCGCATCCGGCGCGGGGTCGCCGACCGACGGCGCGTTCACGCCAGCCTGGCCTCGTCCGGACGGGGCGCCGGTGCACCAATCTCCGCGTCCGGTCGGGGGAGCCGGAACCAGAAGGTCGACCCGCGACCTTCCCCGCTCTCGACGGCGAGTGAGCTGCCGTGGAGCCCGAGGATCTCGTTCGCGAGCGCGAGCCCGAGCCCGAGGCCCCCGGGCCGAACGTTGATGTCCCCGCCTCGATAGAAACGATCGCCCAGGTAGGCGAGATCCGCCTCCCGGATGCCGGGGCCGTCGTCGACGACCGACACGACGATCCCCGCGTCGTCGTCCGGCCTCGCCGAGAGCAGGACCCCGGTCCCGGGCGGCGTGTGAGTCGCCGCGTTCGTGAGGAGGTTCCCGACGACCCGCGTCAGGAGACCGGGGTCACCGAGGGTCACGAGGCCCGGCGGAACGTCGACCCGGAACGCGTGCCGGGAGAGGGTCGCGGCCATCTGCCGGCCGATCGCGGCCAGGAGCTGGGACAGGTCGAGCTCGCCGAAGGTTTCGTCGGGTCGGTGCTCTGACCCGGAGGTGGAGAAGTCCAGGAGGTCGGTGATCTTGGTTTCGAGGGCCCGGGCGTTGCCCGTGAGCCTTGCGAGCAGATCGAGCCTCGTCTCGTCGTCCAGGCGGTCCCACGTCTGCTCCAGCGTGGCGGCGTTGCCCAGGATCGAGGTGAGCGGCGTTCTCAGCTCGTGGGAGACGGTGGTGACGAAGTCCGACTTCAGGCGGTCCGCCTCCTCGAGTCGCTCGACCGTTCGTCGTTGCTCGTTGTACCGGCCGGCGTTGTCCAGCGCGAAGCCCGCCTGGGTCGCCAGCAGCTCGAAGGCCTCGACCTCGTGGCGGGCGGGCGTCTCCCCAGCTCGGGTCCGGCCGATCAGGACGGCGGCCAGCCAGCCGTCCACCCAGACCGGGCTCGCCACGACACCCGCGGTGGCGCTCGCCACGGTGCCGTCGACGTGCCCGGAGCGCTCGCCGTCGATCACCGTGGCGCCCTCGCCGGCCACGAGCTCGGCCACGCCGCACGCGGGATCGTCGGTGAGCGAGGAGCCCTCGAGCGCTCCTCGCGACGCCGCGACGTGCGAGGCCGTCCCGTCCTCCCGCAGCGCCACGAAGCTGGCAGCCCCGAACCCGAGCCGGACGACGGCCTCGACGGCGACGTCGACGACCTGGCTGGGGTCCAGCGTCATGTCGCGCCCGGCGTCGGCGACCTGCGAGACGAGCGTGGCTCGCTGGTTCGCCTCCGCCCTGGCCTCGGCCTCGGCGGCGGCCCGGTCGACCAGCTCCCGGCTCAGGTACCCGGCGAGGTACGCGATGACGCCGAGCATCGACAGACGCGCCGCGTATCCGCCGAGGGTGAGGCCCCATCCCGACAGCGCCAACACCGAGGTGTAGCAGCCCGCCGTGAAGCCGAGGAGCAGGACCTGGGCGACCGGCGGATACGAGGCGACGAAGAAGAACGTCGTGAGGCTGTAGAGGAGGTAGAGGTCGGAGCGCGCGGCGCCGGTCGCCGCGATCGCGCCCGAGACCAGCAGGATGTCGAGGGCCGACCACGTGTAGAGGAGATGCATGCCCCGACGGCTCTGGAAGTGTCGTCGCCACGGCAGGACGGCGATCACCGCGCTCCCGCCGGCCGCCAGGCCGAGGACGAGCCCCAGGCCGAGGCGGTCGAACGGCTCGTGATCGAGCGCGAAGTAGGAGACCCCCAAGGCGGCGACGACCATGGCGGTCGCCACGAGCCCCGCCCGGACCTGGCGCAGGAGGAAGGGCGTGAGTTGGCGAGGGTCGAGACCCATACATCTCCCTTCGGCCGGTCCCCGTGCCCGGTTGACAGCGAGGGGCGGGCCGCGATTGACTTGCACCTGCAAATCCGAGT
>JBOGVL010000385.1:0-2533 GCA_050692535.1 Actinomycetota bacterium
GCGACGGCGCCGATCGCGAGCATCCGGAGCCCGGACCACCAGGGATTCCGGCCCGTTAGGAAGGACATGGCCGCGCCGACGCAGAACAGCGCGCCGCCCGAGAGCGTCGCGGAGACGGCGACGGCACCGGCGCCCGACGTGAAGAGGAACGGGACGAGCGGCACGAACGCCCCGACGGAGAACATCGCGAACGACGCGCCGGCCGCCGCCACCGGCGAGCCGAGCCCCTCCTTCGGATCGAGCCCGAGCTCCTCACGAGCGTGGGTGTCGAGCGCCACGTCGGGGTCCTTCATCAGCTCCTCGGCCAGGCGCTCGGCCAGGTCGCGCGGCAGGCCCTTGTGCACGTACAGGTCGGTGAGCTCGGCGCGTTCGGCCTCGGGGTCCGAGCCGATCTCGTGGGCCTCCAGGTGGATGAGCCGCTCGTAGACCTCCCGCTGGACCCGCACCGAGATGTACTCGCCCGCGGCCATGGAGAACGCGCCGGCGAGGAGCCCGGCCACGCCGGCGACGACCACGACCTCGTTGGCGACCCCGGCGCCGGCCACGCCGAAGATCAGCGACAGGTTGGAGACGAGGCCGTCGTTCACGCCGAAGATCGCGGCCCGCAGCGCCCCGGACTTCCCTCCCGTCCGTTGTTCGCCGTCGGTCGGCCCCGGATGCGGCACCATCCGCCACCGGCGCCCGCGCATCCGCCGCACGATCGTCGCGAGCAGGTCGACGCGGGACTTCGTCACGCGGTCCTCGGGGGAGAGCTGCGACGTCACGGCCTCCGAGCCTACGGCATCCCTGGGCCCGGGCCGGGCGCTACTGTACGGCCCAATCCATGGGTGGCGAACTCCAACGAGAAGAGCAGCTGCTCCGTACGCGGCGCGGCATGACGTTCCGCCAGCGGGTCCGCGCTCCCGACTCGTACGGGCTGCTCCTCGTGCTGATCCTCGCCTCGCTGATCGCGGCGGCCTCGTCCGGGCGCCCCATCGGTCAGGCCGTGACGGTCGTGTTGCAGGGCGGGACGCTGCTCTACGCGCTCTGGACGGCTCGGGCCGGCAGGCGCGTGGTCCGGGTGGCCGTGGTGCTCGTGCCGGCGATCGTGCTGGCGGCGGCGGTCCTCACCGGTGGCGAGTCGGACACCGCCGACGCCGTCGTGCCGGTCACCAGCGCCGTGCTCACCGCGGCGGCGATCCTGTTGATCGTTCGCCGCGTGGGCGCCCATCCTCGGGTGGACGCCGCGGCCATCCTCGGGGCGCTCTGCACCTACCTCCTGATCGGGATGTTCTTCTCGGCCGTCTTCGGATCGGTCTCCGAGTTCCAGAACGCGGCCTTCTTCGCGCAGGAGGCGTCGGCGGCTTCGGTCGACCTCCTCTACTTCAGCTTCGTCACGATGACCACGGTCGGCTACGGGGACCTCACGGCGGCGACGAACCTCGGCCGCATGCTCGCCGTGACCGAGGCCCTCATCGGGCAGCTGTACCTCGTGACGGTGGTGGCCCTGGTGATCGGGAACATCGGACGGGAGCGGCGCGCCCGCTAGCCTCGCGTCTCGAAGCGGAGCGCGAGGAAGCGCTCGATCGGCAGCGGGGCGGGCTGCGCCGTCGCGAGGTCCGCGAGGATCCTGCCCATCAACGGCCCGAACTTGAACCCGTGCCCGCTGCACGGCGAGCCGATCACGACCGGGCCACGGCGATCGAGCACGAAGTCCTCGTCGGGCGTGTTCGTGTACAGGCAGGTGTCGGTGCCCCCCTCCGCCCGGTGGTCCGCGAACCTCGTGGCCGCGTAGTCGGTGACGCGCTTCACGCGATGGGGATCGGGCTCGAACGTCCGCGCGTCGGCGTCGACCGGCGGTCCGGACATGTGGAGCGCGACCTTGAACCGCCCGGGCTCCTCGGGGTTCGGCACGGTGTACGGGGTCCGGGGCGGGTTCACGTCCCAGTCGATCACGGTCGGGAGCGCCGAGGGCTCCTCGAACGCGAAGTAGGTGACCTGCTCGAAGCTGGACGTGAGCGGCAGGTCGATCCCCGCGGTCCGGAGGAGGTCGCCCGCCCACGGGCCCGCGGTGACGACTACGACCGGGGCCCGGTACGTCTCGCCCTCGGTCCGGACCTCGGCACCCGTGCCCGTCGAGACGATTCGCTCGACCCGCGTGTGCTCGAGCACGGTCGCCCCCGCATCCGCCGCGACGCGCGCCTGGGCGAGCACCGTTCGCTCGGCCATGCAGACACCGCCCTCTTCCTGCACGAAGGCCTCGGTGTCCGGCTCGATCCGCACCCCGGGCCACCGCTCCCGCACCGCGTCGGGCGCGAGGTACTCGAACGGCTCGCCCGCCGCCTCCAGCGCCGCGGCGGAGGGCCGGCCGGCTCGGCCGAGGTCGAGCCCGGCCGTGGTGATCATGAGCGGCTCGCCGGCCTCGGCCTCCAGGGCTCGCCACTCGTCAAGGGCCCGGCGGGCCATCCGGACGTAGTCGGGGTGCTCGTAGGTGAGGCGGAAGATCCTCGTCGGCCCCCCGGAGCTCCCACGGGCGTGGCCGATCTCGAACCGC
>JBOGVL010000386.1:0-2530 GCA_050692535.1 Actinomycetota bacterium
GGGCTAGGCTCGTGTCGCGGGGCCCGTCCGGCCCGCTCGGAACGGCCGACGCGACCTCGGGCCCGGCCACCGGGGAGGCCGCGCCCTCGGACCGTTCGCACCGGGGCGCGCTGTCGCTGCTGCGCGAGCTCCCCGTCCTGATCGTGCTGGCGTTCACGCTGGCGATCCTCCTGAAGACGTTCGTCGTCCAGGCGTTCTTCATCCCGTCGGGTTCCATGGAGCCCGTGCTCCTGCCGGGCGACCGCGTGCTGGTGAACAAGATCGCCGGGGAGCCCTCGCGCGGCGACGTGATCGTGTTTGCGGATCCGAACGACGACGGCGGGACGGACCGCGGAATCGTCGGCGGGTTCGTCCACTGGGCGTCCGAGGCCGTGGGGTTCGCCCGGCCCGAGCACGAGGACTTCATCAAGCGCGTGATCGGGCTGCCGGGCGAGGTCGTCGAGCTTCGGGGGGGCCGGCTGCTGGTGGACGGCGAACGCGTGCCCGAGCCGTACCTCCGGGGGCCGGTCGACCGACGCGACTTCGGGCCGGTCGAGGTGCCGGCGGACTCCCTGTTCGTCCTGGGCGACAATCGGCTGAACTCGAACGACTCGAGGTTCGGGCTGGGGTTCGTGCCGGTGGACGAGGTGATCGGCCGGGCGTTCGTGATCATCTGGCCTCCATCGAGAGCTGGATGGGTGCGGTAGCGCTCGACCTCGCGCGGTACGAGCGGAGCCTGCGCGAGCAAGGCTTCGGACGGATCGCCGGGGCCGACGAGGCGGGTCGTGGCGCGCTCGCCGGCCCCCTGGTCGCCTCGGCCGTGATCCTCCCGGAGGACTTCGACCTCGAGGGCGTCAACGACTCCAAGCTGCTCACCGCCAACCAACGAGAGGTGGCGTACGAACGCATCGTTCGGGACGCCGTCGCCTGGTCGGTGTGTCGGTGCACGTCGACGAGGATCGACCGGCGCGGGCTGCAGAAGACCAACGTGTGGCTGCTCCGCCGCTGCGTCGTCACGCTCGGTGTCGCGCCCGACTACGTCCTCACGGACGGCTTCCCCGTGCGACGGCTTCCGGTGCCGAACCTGTCGATCAAGAAGGGCGACGCCGTGACGGCCTCGGTCGCCGCCGCCTCGATCGTCGCGAAGGTGACCCGCGACCGGATGATGGACCGATACCATCGCCGGTTCCCCGTGTACGGGTTCGACCACAACCGTGGGTACGGGACGGCCGAGCACCGGGACGCGATCCGTCGCCACGGGCCGTCGCCGATCCACCGATACTCCTTCAAGGGCCTGCGGACCGGGTACTACGACTCCCGGAACGAGGTCGCCTCGGCCGCGACCAGCGTGGAGGAGCCGTGAACCACGAAGAGGACGACATCGAGCGGTACGAGGAGGATCTCGAGCTCGAGCTCCTTCGGGAGTACCGCGACGTGGTGTCGATGTTCGCCTGGGCGGTCGAGACCGACCGTCGTTTCTATCTCGCGAACGAGGTGGAGGTGGATCCGCGAGACGACGGGTGGGTGGAGGTCCGGCTCCGCGACGCGTGGGTGTGGGACATGTACCGCCGCGCTCGGTTCGTGGCGACGGTCCGCGTGCTCACGCGGCGCGACGTCAACGTGGAGGAGCTCCGCCCCGACGACGAGCCGGCGATCGCACCGTAGGGTCGTGTCGGTGGGGCGCGCTAGCGTCTCGCCGTGGTCGTTCACGCGATCGTCGATCGGTCGTCGCGCGGGCGCGACGGCGAGGATGCCGCGCTCCGCGTCTACCAGCGGCGCGGGTTCCGACTCCTCGCGAGGAACTGGCGGTGCCCGCTCGGCGAGCTCGACCTCGTGCTCCAGCGCGGCGGCCTCCTCGTGTTCTGCGAGGTGAAGTCGCGGACCGGCTCGGCCTTCGGCGGCGGCTACGAGGCCGTCACGTGGTCCAAGCGCCGGAAGCTCCGTCAGCTCGCCGAGGCGTTCCTCGCGACGGCCGGGCAGCGGAGCTCCGGGATCCGCTTCGACGTCGCGAGCGTGTGGCTCGGGGGCGGCACGGCCGACGTCGAGGTGTTCGAGGACGCGTTCTAGGTGTACGGGCGTGTCATCGGGATCACCGTCCTGGGTGTTCGCGGCCACCTCGTCGTCGTCGAGGCGCACATCGGCCGAGGTCTGCCGTCGCTGACGCTCACCGGCCTGCCCGGCACGACGGTGCAGGACGCACGCGACCGGATCCGCCCGGCGGTCGAGAACGCGGGGCTCGAGTGGCCGCTCCGACGCGTCGTCGTCAACCTCGCTCCGGGCAACCTCCGTAAGGAGGGCCCCGGTCTGGACCTTCCCGTCGCGATGGGCGTGCTCGCCGCGTCCGGGCAGGCGCGGGCCGGATCGCTGGAGGGATGGGCGTTCTCGGGCGAGCTCTCGCTGCGGGGCACGCTCGTGTCCACGCCCGGCGTGCTCTCCGTCGCGATCGCGGCCGCGCGGCACGGGCTCCGCGGCGTCGTCGTCCCGTCCCTCAACGAGGCCGAGGCCGCGCTCGTCGAAGGCCTCGAGGTCGTCGGCGCGCCCTCGCTCCGCG
>JBOGVL010000387.1:0-2524 GCA_050692535.1 Actinomycetota bacterium
GTAGGAGATCGCCGAGCTGCCCGGACCGATTCGGTCGATGGTCACGTCGATGTTCTGGAAGAGGTGGGAGTAGGCGAGGAACGGCATGAAGTCGGGGAAGATCGCGTCGCTCCGCCCGGTGCGCGTTCTCCCCGTGTCGAGGTCGGTGACCGTGGAGGTGATCGGCGACCCTGCCGGCGGGGCACCGAGGACGCCCACAACGCCGGCGAGGCGATCGTGCGTGAGCGTGCCGACGCTCTCGGCGATGTTGGCGAGCTTGTAGCTGCCGAAGATCGGATCTTCGACGATCGTGATCGTGTCGGCCGCGTGGATCGACATGGTCGTGTCGCCTGACCAGTTGAACGGATGGCCGAACGCGACGACCTGGCCGTTACAGACCAAGGTGGTCGTGCCGACACCCGCGACCGTGACGTCCCCGACCGACATCGCTGCGGCGAACGAGTCGCCCGCGCGGAGCCGCCCTGAAGACGGCGGCGGGGCGGTCGGAGCCGACGAGCCCATGTACGCGACGAAGGGCAGCCCCTGCCGGTCGATCGCCGCCTGCATCCGGCGCAGGCCCCGGTCGGTGAGCCCGGAGGCCGAGAGCGGGGTCCTCAGGCGAGTCATCGTCCCCGTCTGGGTGATGGACAGCCCGGTTTCCTCCGCCATCCGTGCGGCCAGCCCCCTCGGCACCTTCAGGCGCGCCGCCGCGCTCGCCTCGGCCCCACTGCCCAGCAGAGCCGCCATGTCTTCCGCCGGCGTCAAGCCGGCAAGGGTCGAGCCTCCGCCGGCCAGACCGTATGCGATCGCGCCCGACAGCTTGCCCTGGAAGTAGACCGGCGACCCCGACGCTCCGGCCCAGAGCCCGCCGGCCTCGTCGACGGCGGGCCCCGACAGGTTGGCGATGATGATGTCGCGGCCGGGGCCGACGGCGTCCTTGAGGATGCCGAGGACTTCGGCGTCGAAGCTGGAGAGCGTGCGCCCGCGGGTGACCGAGACGGCCGTGCCGGTCATTCCCGTCCGAACGTCGTCCAGCGGCAGGATGGACGGGCACTCGCCCGGCGGCGCTGCCGAGGTGGCCCCCGCCGCGGGGACGACAACCCACGCCGCGACCGCGATCGCCACGACCAGGAGGCCGACGACTGTCCGTGCTCCGCGCGCTCCGTTCATTTCTTCGCTCTCCCTCCGATGACGCCGGTCCCACCGCCGTGAATGCTGGAGAGTTGAGCATGCGCCTTGCGGCTCCCGATTCCAAGAGCTTCCTGCCATTCCTGGACGATCGGCTGGGTCTCGAGTGCTCAGTGCCGGGGGTGAGATTCGAACTCACACGCCCTTACGGGCAGAGGGTTTTAAGCCCCCCGCGTCTACCGTTCCGCCACCCCGGCGCGCGCGGGTGTCGCTAGGTCGAGCCCTGTTGTAACTGATCGAGGTCGAACTTCTCGGGAGCGTCGCCCTGCGGGCCGCGGTAGTCGTCGATGAAGTCGTCGAGTGCTTCCTCGTCGAACGAGTTGCAGCGCAGCATGTGCGTCCACGACGTGGCCACGATCTGGTCGGCGAGCGTCGGGTCCTCCTCCTCGAAGTCCGCGGCCACCGGCGCGACGATCAGGCCGCGCGTGTCCTGCTGGTACCACTCGGCGAGGCTCGCGATGGCCGTCTCGGGCACCTCGCTGCCGTACCGGACGACGACGCCGCCGTGCTCGAGGTTGTGGACGGAGTTGATCTGGGGCACCGGCTGGTCGTAGAGGTTCCAGATCGCCGGGGTTGCGTTGTGGAGCCCGCTGGTCGCCGGGATCGAGTTGTACTCGTAGTCCTCGGGCAGCTCCTCGACGTGGCTTGCCTCCAGCGCGTCGAACGTCTCGAAGGTGCAGTCGCCTTCGGTCGACGGCCCGGATGCGGAGCTGTCGTCGCCGCTCAGGATGAACGCGGCTCCGATCGCCCCGGCGGCGATCACGATCGCGGCGGCCAGGCCGATGAAGATCAGCTGGGTCCGTCGCGGACTCCCCTCCGGCTTGTAGGCCTTCGGCGCCTGGACGGGTCGCTTGGGCGGTGTTGGAACTCGATCCTTCTTGGCCACGGGCGCCGAAAAAGGTATCAGGCGGTTGCGCGCACCTCGGCGCCAAGGAACTCGGCGACCGAGCCAAGGTCGCCCACGAGCGGTGCCGGCGGCAGGGCCTCGAGAAAGCTCCGTCCGTACCCCCGTGTGCGGAGGCGCGCGTCGAGTATCGCGACGACGCCCCGGTCCGCATGGCCGCGGATGAGCCGTCCGAACCCCTGCCTGAGCTGGAGCACCGCGGAGGGGACGGCGTACTCGCCGAACCAGTCTCCGCCATCCCGGGCGATCCGCTCGCAGCGCGCCTCGACGAGCGGGTCACTGGGGGCGGCGAACGGCAGCTTGTCGATGACGAGCAGCGAGAGCGACTCCCCTTGCACGTCCACGCCCTGCCAGAAGGTCTGCGTGGCGATGAGGACGGAGGCGACCTCGGCGCGGAAACGCTCGAGCAGCCGCTCGCGTGGGGCCTCTCTCTGGACCAGCACCGGGTAGGGG
>JBOGVL010000388.1:0-2495 GCA_050692535.1 Actinomycetota bacterium
GGAGGACGCCCCGGACACCGAGCCCGGGACCGTGCTCCTGCAGGACCCGGCCGAGGGCGAGGAGGTCGAGGAGGGGACCGAGGTGACCCTGACGGTCGTGGCCGAGCCCGAGCTGGTGCTCGTGCCTCCGATCCCGGCGGGATCGACCTTCGAGGACGCCTCGGCGATCCTCATCGAGGCCGGGCTCGAGCCGGCGGGGCCGGAGGAACAACCCAGCGACCAGGCCGTGGGCGTCGTCATCGGGACGAACCCCGCCGCCGGCGAGGAGGTCGAGCCCGCGTCACCCGTGACCATCATCGTCTCGAGCGGACCGGCGGAGGTGCAGGTCCCAGACGTGCGCTGCCGGCCGTTCGGTGCCGCGGCGGCCGAGCTTCGACAGGCGGGCCTGGACTCGTTCATCTCCGACCAGACGGTCGCCGTCAACCCGCTCTGTCCCAACCCGAACCGCGTGGCCGCCCAGGACCCGGGTGCCGGCGAGACGGTGCCGACCGGCACGACGGTCACGCTGTTCGGCGGCGCCGAGACGATCCCGACCGGGCCAACGGGCCCCACCGGCACGACCGGGGACGAAGACTGACGTGAGTCTCTGGTTCGTCCGCGAGGAGTTCACGGACGAGGAGCGCTCACGCCTGGAGCCCTTCTTCACCAACGTCGACGGCCCGGTATTTGCCCTCGTCAACCTGCCCGAGGTCGTGAAGGGCGCGCTGTTCGCGCGGTACTCGCGGACGCCCAAGTCGCTCCGCAGGCTCTTCCTCGACGAGTTCGCCGCGGAGATCGGCGCCGGCGGCACCACGAGCGCCGTCGGGACCGAACGGGCGGAGAAGCTCTACGACAACGTGTTCTTCGAGTACGGCGACGACTCGGTCGCCCAGCTGGGCGGCGTGCACCTCGCGTGCGAACAGGCCTCGCAGCTGCTCGCCAAGGCGATCGAATGGGGGCGCCTCGCCGCCTACCTCGAGCAGTCGACCCGCTACATGCGGTACGACGACCTGCCCGGCGGCCGTCGGCGGCTGACGGTCCCGCCCGAGATCGAGGGAACGGAGGCGGGGCACGCATTCGAGGCCTTCGCGGTGCGCGCGTTCGAGGCGTACGGGCGGATGTTCCGGCCCATGTTCGACTTCTTCGCCGAGCGCTTCCCCAAGGACTCCGCCGACTCGGACTTCCTCTACCGCTCGACCATCACGGCCAAGACGTGCGACACGCTGCGCGTGCTCCTCCCCGCGGGGACGCGCTCGAACCTCGGCGTGTACGCGACGGGCCAGTCCTACGAGCAGATGCTGCTCCGGATGCGCGCCCATCCGCTCGCCGAGGTGCGCGAGTACGCCGACCTCATGCTCGTCGAGCTCCGCAAGGTGATCCCGGCCTTCCTCAAACGCGTCGACCTGCCGGACCGCGGCGTGGCCTGGTCTCGGTACCTGGAGGACACGCGCGAGCGCACCCTCGACGTGGCGGCCACGTACACCGAGGGCGTCGATCCGGGCCCGCGCGACCTCGTCACGCTCACCGACTACGACCCGCTCGGGGAGGAGAAGGTGGTGGCGGCCGCGCTCTACGCGTCGACCGACCTGCCAGACGACCGGTGTCAGTCGCTCGCGCACACGATGACCGACGACGAGCGCGAGAACGTGCTCCGCGCCTACGTCGGCGAGCGCGGCAACCGCCGCCACAAGCCCGGGCGCGCGTTCGAGCGGACCGGGTATCGCTTCGACGTGCTCTGCGACTACGGCGCCTTCCGCGACCTTCAACGCCACCGGCCGCTCACGATCGAGTGGCAGCGGCTTTCGCCGATCCACGGCTACGAGACGCCGCCCCAGGTCGCGGAGTCCGGCCTCGCGGACGAGTGGCACGGCGTCATGGAGGACTCGGCGAACACCTGGGGCGCGCTCGCCGACTCGGCGGGGCGCGACGTCGCGCAGTACGCCGTGTCGATGGCGTACCGGATCCGATTCGTCATGCAGATGACCGCCCGCGAGGCGATGCACCTGATCGAGCTCCGTTCGGGCCCGCAGGGCCACCCCACGTACCGCCGCGTCGCGCAGCTGATGCACGACCTGATCGCGAACACGGCGGGCCACCGCTCGATCGCCGCGGCCATGACCTACGTTGACACCAGCGACGTGGACCTCGAGCGCCTGGACGCCGAACGCCGCGCCGAGGCCAGGCGCAAGGCCTCCCGGGCCGGCTGACGCCACCGCGGGAGCGCCTCGCCGCGTCTACTTCGGATGCGGCGGACCGAGAACCTCGCCGAGGTCGACGTCGGCGGGCTCTTCGAGCTGTTCGTAGGTGCAGGACGCCGGATCGCGGTCGGGCCGCCATCGGACGAATTGGGCGGTGTGCCGGAAGCGCGCTCCCTCCATGTGGTCGTACCGCACCTCGACCACCCGCTCCGGGCGCAGCGGGACGAACATCAGGTCCTTCCCGGCGCTCCACCGACTGGATTCTGAGCTGCGAGGAGTGCGTGCGCCCTCCTCGAGGTACTTCGACCAGTCCGGGAC
>JBOGVL010000389.1:0-2494 GCA_050692535.1 Actinomycetota bacterium
CGGGCTCACGTCCTCCTCCAGCGTCCATGCGCAGCTCGCCAACCTCGAGCGGCGAGGGCTGCTGCACAAGGACCCCACCAAACCCCGGGCGATGACGTTGTCCGAGCCGAGGGCGGAGGGGGTGGTCGTGCCCCTGGTGGGCCGGATCGCGGCCGGCGCACCGGTGCTGGCCGCCGAGCACGTCGAGGAGTACCTGACCGTCCCGATGGGCTTCGCCGGGGGGGCCGAGCACTTCGCCCTGCGCGTGCAGGGCGATTCGATGATCGGGGCGGGCATCCTCGACGGCGACGTCGTGATCGTTCGGAGCGGATCCTCGGCGGACGACGGCGACGTCGTCGTCGCGCTCCTGCCCGGCCGAGCCGAGGACGAGGCGACAGTCAAACGCCTCAAGCGCACGAAGAACCGGGTCCTGCTGGTGCCGGAGAACCCGGCCCTCGAGCCCTTCGAGATGGACCCCGAGGGACGCATCCTCGGCACGGTGGTGGCCGTCCTCCGGAAGCTCTAGGCTCCGCGCGACGCCTTCGACCGGAGGACCGATGCCGGACGCACCGCGGACCTCGACCGCGCTCGAGCGACAGATCGGCTCACAGCCCGATGAGCTCGCGCGGCTGCTCGAGCAACCGATCCCCCACGCCACGATCGAGGGGATCCTGCAGGCACATCGCATCTGGCTGGTCGGGACGGGGACCAGCCAGCACGCGGCCGAGCTGGGCTCGATGATGTTCCACGAGTCCGGGCGCGCCGCGCAGGCGATGAGCTCGATGCACTTCGTCAACTGGGCGCCGCCGATCGACCCGCAGGACGCCGTGATCCTCATCAGCCACAACGCCGGCACCGAGACCTCCTACGCGGGGTCGGCCTGGACGATCGGGGTCACCGCGGGGATGGCGCTCGTGCCGATCACGCGCCGAGGCGGCGAGATGTTCGGGGCGATCCAGACGGTGCAGAAGGAGACGTCGCAGACGTACACGGTGAGCTACACCGCCGTGCTGCTGATGCTCGCCCGGCTCGCCCGCGAGCTCGGCGCAGAGACGATCGACGCCGACGCGCTCGCGCGGGTCCCCGATGCCGTCCGCGATGCGATCGCGGCCCCGTCGTCCGACGACCTCCCCGCGCCCGGCCGGCTGCTGGTGCTCACCGGCGAGGGACCCGCGTCCGTGACCGCGCGCGAGGGGGCGCTGAAGCTCCGCGAGGCCTCGAGATTCCCCGCCGAGGGGTACGACGTCGAGTACCTGCTGCACGGCAACGCCGTGCCGCTGAACGCCGACGACCGCCTCGTCGTCCTGACGCCGCCGGACACGGACGGCCTCGTCGACGCCGTCGCATCTGCCGCCGCGAGCGAGGGCGTCCCGGTCACGCGCCTGCACGAATCCTCCGACCTGCCGCCGCTGCTCGCCCAGATCCCCCTCGTCGTCCGCCTGCAGGTGCTGGCGCTCCGGTTTGCGAGGGAGCGCGGGTTCGACCCGGACGTCGCGATCGAGCGGTCGTGGGCAGACGAGCGCCTGTGGGCCATCGGCTCGCCCGACGCCGAGCGGGGCGTGTCCTAGCGGCGGGCCGCCCGGCTCACAGGTAGCCGTGCTTCAGCAGCCGATCGGCGCTCTTCCGGTATCCCTCGGGCGTCACGAGGAGGAATCCGAGCGAGTCGGCCATCCGGTCGATCGTGTTGAAGAGGAAGCCGACGTACAGGGCGTCGACCACGCCGGCAGGGCTCGACCCTGCCTGCAGGAGCGGGGCCACGTCGATCGCCGCGAGGTCGTCCGGCCGCAGTGTCATCGTCTCGAGGAGCGCGAGGGCCGCCCGCACGCGCTCGTCGACGGGCGCGGTCCGCCAGTCCCGCAGCACGGCGGCCGTCGCTTCTTCCCCGAAGCTCTTCGACGCGACCGCGCCGTGGGCCCCCGTTCAGAACTCGCATCGGTTCCGCTCGGACACGAACGCGGCGAAGAGCTCCCGCTCGCCCACGCTCCACTCCGACGGACCGCGCATGACCTCCTCGATCAGCACGTTGAACGGGTTGCCGAACAGCTCCGGACGGAACGACAGGGTCTTCACGACGTCGAGGGTCGGCGCTCCCGAGAGCAGCCGGATCATCGCGAACTTCGCCTTCGCACCCAGGCCGCGTCCCCGCGCGACCGCCTCGAGCCGCATCAGGACCCCTCGACCGCGGCGCGCAGGGCGGCGAGCCCCGCCTCGAGCCGGCGCCGGGCCGCCCCGTAGGCCGCGGCCACCGTCATCTCGAACACCTCGTCCTCGCTCGTGCCCGCCGTCTTCAGGTCGGCGACGACCTGGTCGGTGATCCGGTAGGCGTGGTCGTGGATCGCGCCGACGTAGGACGCGAACCGTTCGGGCACGCCCGTTCGTTCGGCGGCCGCCCGACGCACCTCCGGCTCCAGGACGCCGGGGCCCTCGAGCGCGGCGCCGCGGAGCCTCTCCAGCGCCTCGCCGTGCCGGGCGAGCGGCTCGACGGCGCGGTCGGACGGCATCAGCGGAGTATGGG
>JBOGVL010000390.1:0-2491 GCA_050692535.1 Actinomycetota bacterium
GGCTGAGGGTTCCCGCCGTTCGGCGGGACCGGGCCTACACTCGGGTCGTGGACCGGCGGATCTTCGGGCTCGAGAACGAGTACGGCGTCACCTGCACGTTCCGAGGGCAGCGCCGCCTGTCGCCGGACGAGGTCGCCCGGTACCTGTTCCGGCGGGTCGTGCACTGGGGCCGGTCCTCGAACGTGTTCCTGGAGAACGGCGCGCGGTTGTACCTGGACGTCGGCTCCCATCCCGAGTACGCGACGCCCGAGTGCGACGCGATCCCCGATCTCGTCGCGCACGACAAGGCCGGGGAGCGGATCCTGGAGGCACTGTTGGCGGCGGCCGAGGTCCGGCTGCACGAGGAGGGGATCAGCGGCCAGGTCTACCTGTTCAAGAACAACACCGACTCGGCCGGGAACTCCTACGGGTGCCACGAGAACTACCTGGTCGCTCGGCAGGGCGAGTTCGCGCGCATGGCCGACCTGCTGATCCCGTTCTTCGTGACGCGGCAGATCTACTGCGGCGCCGGCAAGGTGCTCCACGGGCCGCGCGGCGCGCAGTTCTGCATCGCCCAGCGCGCCGAGCACATCTGGGAGGGCGTCTCGAGCGCGACCACGCGGTCGCGCCCCATCATCAACACGCGGGACGAGCCCCACGCCGACGCCGAGCGTTTCCGCCGGCTCCACGTGATCGTCGGAGACTCCAACATGAACGAGTGGACCACGTTCATGAAGGTCGGGATCACGGACCTGGTCCTGCGGATGGTCGAGGCCAACACCGTGATGCGGGACCTGACACTCGAGAACCCCATCCGGGCGATCCGTGAGATCAGCCACGACGTCTCGTGCCGCAAGCGCGTTCGCCTGGCAAACGGCCGGGAGCTCTCGGCGATCGAGATCCAGGAGGAGTACTTCGATCGGACCGCGAAGTTCCTGGAGCGTCGTGGGACCGACCCGCTGTCGAAGCAGCTCCTGGAGGAGTGGCGCGACGCGCTCGACGCACTCACGGCCGGCGAACCCGAGAAGCTGATCCGAAAGGTCGACTGGGTCGCCAAGCAGGCGATGGTCGAGCGCTACCGGGTCAAGCACCAGCTCCCCCTCTCGAGCCCGAGGATCGCGCTGCTGGACCTGGCGTACCACGACGTCAACCGCACGCGCGGGCTCTACTACCTCCTCGAACGTGCCGGGAGGGTCGAGCGCGCGGTGACCGAGAAGGAGATCCAGCGCTCGATGCGCGAGCCCCCGCAGACGACGCGGGCCAAGCTCCGAGGCGACTTCATCAAGCACGCGAAGCAGAAGCGCCGCGACTACACCGTCGACTGGGTTCATCTCAAGCTGAACGACCAGGCCCAGCGGACCGTGCTGTGCAAGGACCCCTTCCGCAGCGTGGACGAACGCGTCGAGCAGCTCATCGCCCACATGTAGAGGAGGGGTTCGCGTGCCCTGCGCGTCGGGCGGACGCCTAGGCGTCGCCGGCTCGATACGGGCGGGACCCGGCCGCCATGCGCGCCCCCAGGACCCCGGCGGCGCCGGCCGCGAGGAAGAACGCCGGGTCGTCCGTCGCCGTGCGGCCCATGGACTCCACCTCGACGCCCCGTCGTTCCAGCTCCGCGATCGCGGGCCGGCCGTCGGTCTCGACGAGCTGGTGTCGCTCCTCGAGCCTGCGGGAGCGGAGCGCGTCCCAGACCGTGCCGCGCTGGGTCTCGTCGTCGAGCGCCGGGACCGCGACGTTCGTTCCGCCGGTGCTCACGTGATCGAGGATCGTGAGCGAGTGGTGGGAGACCCCCCGATGGCGGTCGCGCGTGTCGGCGAACGAGACGCGGAGCGCGGCCACCGGCCGGCCCCCGAGCGTCGACGCCGCGTTCAGCGCGAAACCGCTTGCGAGGGCGCTGACGCCCCAGGTGGTGTCGGTTCCCAGGTTGCCGGGGCCGTCCGCCACGACGACCAGGTCGGCGTCCAGGACCTCGGTGGCCGCCAGGAGGGCGCTCCAGACGGTCACGGCCTCGATCTCGCCCCCGAAGGCCTGACCGCACGTGACCCACGCGTCGAGCAGCCCGGCGTCGCGGAGCCGCGGGACGAGACGCGAGAAGGCGCCGGGGAGCGCGGCGCCATCGGTCATGACGTACACGACGCGGCGGCCGCCGGCCGCCTTGGCCCCCGCCGCGATGGGGGCGACCATCGAGTGCAGCGGGGCGCACACGACCGGCGTGCCGGCGAGCCCCGCCGACGCCTCCAGCGCCCCGCGGTGGGTCTCCTCCACGGTCTCGACCGAGGCCTGCAGCGGTGTGTACCGCGCCTTCATCGTGCGGCCGGCGTGGCCGACCTCGGTCGGTGCCCCGCCCTCGACGGCGACGACGAGGTGGAGTCCGCCGGTCCCGAGACCCAGGGCGACGGCGGTCGTGTTGAGCGCGACCCGGTCGCCCTCCGACACGGGACCGGTCAGGTCCGGGTAGGCGATGGCGGCGGCGCGCTCGCCGTCGACCTCGACCTCCAGCTCGACGGCGCCGCCC
>JBOGVL010000391.1:0-2475 GCA_050692535.1 Actinomycetota bacterium
GTGCACGATTGCGCGTGCACTCCGCCGTCGATCATCCGATGATGCCTTCTCGTCGACTCACTCCGCGACCGGGAGGCCGAGGTCCTTCAGAGAGGCCACTGCGGTGTCCTGCGCGGTGGTGAAGATGTCGGCGACCGTTGCGGTGCCGGCGACGGCTGCCGCGGCGGTCTCGTTCATCTTCGACAGCGTCGAGAAGCCCGGTGCGTACGGGAAGTCCGGGTTCAGGTTCTCGGTCGCGGTGCCGAGCTCGGCGAGCACATCCTGCCCGCCGAACTGGCGGAGCATCTTCTCCGGGGTCTCCACATCGCCCTTGGCCGCGACGACCAGGCCCTGCGATGCGAGGTCGTCGACCTGCGTGTTGAACCAGTCGTTGAACTTCATCGCCTCGGCGGGGTACTTGCAGTCCTTCATCACCGAGACACCCGAGCCGCCGTCGGGGCCGCTCATGGCGCCGGCGCCGAGATCGGGGAGCTGGGCGACGCGCCACTGTCCCTCGGCCGGGGTGCCGTCGAGGGAGTCGAGGAGGAACCCGGCCTCCCACGCGGCGCCGACGTGGCCGATGAGGCTGCCGTCGTTGAGGGCGGCGGTGAAGCCCTCGCCCCAGCGCTCGGTCGCGAGAGTCTGCTTGTTGTCGAGGAGGCCCTGCCAGAACCCGGCGACTCGTTCGGAGCCTGCGCCCTCGGCGTCGACCTTCCATTCGTCACCCTCGGTGGTGAACCAGGTGTCGCCCGCGGCCGCCGACTGCGCGGAAAGCCAGTTCTGCGCCTCGTCGGGCGTGAAGGCGGTGACGTACTTGCCCGCGGCGGCAGCAGCGGCGGAGTCGGCGGTGAGGTCGTCGAGCGTCTTCGGTGCATCCAGGCCCAGTGCGGTGAACTCGGCCTCGTTGTAGAAGTAGACGAGGGGACCGGTGTCCTGCGGGAGACCGACGATGGCGTCGCCGACCTTCATGCCGCTGAAGGCTCCGGCCGAGAAGTCGTCTTCGTACTTCTTCGCCTCGTCCGCGACGTCCTGCAGCAGTCCCTTGACGAACAGCTGGGGGACCTCGGAGTAGCCCGTCTGCGCGAGGCAGGGCCCGTTGCCGGCCTTGACGTCGGTCTCGAGCTTGAGGATCATGTCGCTCGACTTGCCGTCGAACTTCGTCGCCTTCACCTGGATGTCGGGGTTTTCCGCGTTCCAGCGATCGACGATCTCGGAGGCGGGCACCATGCCTTCGCCGTCGGGGAGACGGTGCAGGTACTCGATCGTGATGGGTTCGCCGCTGGCTCCGCTGTCACCGGAGTCACCGGATGAGCAGGCCGCGAGGCCGAAGGCCGACACCGCGCCGACCGCGACGATTGCGGCCGTACGGGTGAAGCGAGGGGTGATTGCCATGCTGTTCTCCTCTTTGAGGTCATGTTCCTGCGGATCGCCCTGGGCGGGGGATGACGCCGAGGCGTCGTCGATCACAACCACATCAAATCAGAAAATGTTTGCGCTCACAAGCCTGGGATGATGACAACTCGGCCGCACTTTTGCGAAAGAAAGGGAGCGCTGACATTGCGCGCCGGCGTACGGTTCGACTCGGTCCCGGGTCGTGCTCAGCCGGCACGGACCTCATCGCCGAGGCGGATCACGCCGCCGTGCTCTGGGCCGCCCCCGTCCGTCGTCGACCAGCCGGGGAGGAGCAGGCGTCCGAGAGTCGGCTCCTTCTGCGCGAAGGCGCCCGTGAGGGTGGTGAGCACCTTGGCATCCCGCACGCCGGTGTCGGGGTTCGCATGGGTCGCGAGGCAGCGCACGATGGGGCCGGCGGCCTGAAAGGCGATGGCGCCGATGCGCACCTCGCCGGTCCACTCGAGTTCGTTCCAGGATGCGGAGTCGTCGATCACCACGTTGGAGCGGAAGCGTCGGTCGTCGATGCCCATCCCGAGGGCTTCGCCCAGTGCGCGAACGCTGCCTCGGCCATGGACCGAGACGTAGCCGCGCGGACGGTCCTGGAAACGCGATCTCGCCCCGTCGCCGACGAGCACGAGCGGGAGGCGGCCGGGACGCCGAAGACGGCGGCCTTCGGGGGTCGCGAGCACGAACTCCGTGACGGCTTCGGCAAGCTCCCGCCGCCCGTCGTCGTCGAGTGTCGCTTCGACGAGCACGGCACCGGCGTGTTCGATGCGGACCCGCCGTGCCTGATCGTCGTAGCTCGTGTGCAGAGCAGCGAGCGCGGGGAAGTCCTGGAGCGCGAGACCCTTGGCCTTCGGCCAGTAGTCGAAGCCGTCGCGGTCCTCCGGTTCGACGGCGTCTGCGAATCGGAACGCCAGTACACGGTCGCCGACGACCCTGCCGTCAGGCTGCACCGTCAACGAGTCGCGGCGCTCGGGTGTGAGCCCCTTGATCGGGTGGCGATAGAGGGCGACGACGCGGGCCATGAGGAGATCCTCTCAGCTGTCGAAGCGGGGCACGACGAACGGCGCTCTGCCGCCGAGGATTTCTCCTCGGCGGCAG
>JBOGVL010000392.1:0-2473 GCA_050692535.1 Actinomycetota bacterium
GTCCCCCGTCTTGTCCAGCTGTAGCGGCACGACGTCGTAGCGGAGCGAGCGCAGGTCGGCCTGCAGGCCGCTCGCGGCCGACTCGAGCTCGGCGCCGACGAGCGCGACCGGCCGGGCCGGCGTGGGCTCGTCTGAAGCGGTCACGTGGTCGTCACAGCCTCGGCAGGTAGCGCTCGATCTCGAGGCGGGTCACGTGGGCCTTGTGCTCCGACCACTCGGCGTCCTTGTTCGCGAGGAACCACTCGAACAGGTGGTCGCCGAGCACCCCGCGCACGAGCGCGCTGTGTCGCATCGCCTCGAGCGCCCCGGAGAGCGTGTCGGGCAGCGGCGCCATCCCGACGTCGCGGCCGGCGATCGCATCGGCGGCCAGGTCGGGGCCGGCCTCGGGCGGGAGGTCGTACTCGCCGCGGATTCCCTCGACGCCGGCGGCCAGGATCACCCCGAGCGTGAGGTACGGGTTGCACGCGGGGTCGGGCGCACGGTACTCGATCCGGCACGAGCTCTCCTTGCCGCGCTTGGTGAGCGGGACCCGGACGAGTGTCGAGCGGTTGCGAGCGCCCCACGAGACATGCGTGGGCGCCTCGAACCCGGGGACGAGCCGCTTGTACGAGTTGACCCACTGGTTGGTGATCGCGGTGATCTCGCGGGCGTGCGCGAGCAGGCCCGCCATGAACGAGCGCCCGACCTTGGACAGGTGATACTCGTCCGTCGGGTCGAAGAACGCGTTGCGCTCGCCCTCGAACAGCGACAGGTGGGTGTGCAGCCCCGAGCCCTGCACGCCCTCGATCGGCTTGGGCATGAACGTCGCGTACTGGTCGAACTCGCGCGCCACCTCCTTCCCGACGAGGCGGAAGCTCATCAGCGAGTCGGCGATCGTGAGCGCGTCGGCGTGCCGCAGGTCGACGCCGTGCTGGGACGCCGCGTCCTCGTGGTGGGAATCCTTTACGGGGATCCCGAGCGCCTCCAGATACATCAGGACGCTCCGGCGGAAGTCGTTGGCCGAGTCGAGCGGCGTGAGGTCGAAGTACGAGCCCGTGTCGACCGGCGTGGGGTCGTCGGGGCCGGCGAGGAGGAAGAAGTCGAGCTCGCCGCCGACGTACGCCGTGAACCCCAGGTCCCGCACGCGAGCCATCGCCTGCTTGAGGACGCGACGCGGGTCGCCCTCGAACGGCTCGCCGTCGGCGGTCAGGACGTCGCAGAACATGCGCGCGACGCCCGCTTTCTCGGGACGCCACGGCAGGGACTGGAAGGTCCGGGGGACCGGCATGGCGATCATGTCGGCCTCGTCGGCCCGCGAGAAACCCTCGATCGACGCGCCGTCGAACGACGCGCCCTCGGCGAGCGCCTCCGGCAGCTCCTCCGCCGGGATCGCGAAGGCCTTCAGCTGCCCGAGGACGTCGGTGAACCAGAGCTGGACGAACCGGATGTCTCGTTCCTCGGCGGCGTTCAGGACGAACTCGCGCTCGGCCTCGACCATCGGATCTCCTCTCGGGGAGCCGTCTTCGAACCAGACTAGGGCCCTCGGACGCCCGTTTGGGTTTCCAATCGGTTACGGCTGGACGTCGTCACCTGGCGGCTCGCCGCCGGGCGTGCGAATCTACCCGGGGAACCCACCGTGCCCGGGAAGGAGCGACCATGTCGATGTCAGGACCGGGAGCGCCCGGGGGCCGTGACCCGGGAGCCCAGCGCTGGGGCGCCGAGAAGGAGATGCTCGACAAGGCCGCCCAGCAGGAGCATCTCGCGCACGAGGTCGAGCGCATCCACGCGGGGGAGACGGCCGAGGGCGGTGAGGCTCCGAAGCCCAAGCGCCCCTGGTGGAAGTTCTGGGCCTAGGTACGAAGCGGCTCGGCCCGCGCCCGCGTGGAGAGCGCGGCCGGACATCGACACTTCACGCACTCGAAACCCCCCCGTAACCCGCCGCGCCTAGCGTCGGGCAACATGGCCTCGAGCAGCGAAGCGGCAGGCCCAGACGAGTCTCCGCAGCCGGGCGCGCATATACAAAGAATGAGGCCCGGCTGGGACCCGCGCGCCGAGCGCAGCGCGTGCGGTATCGGATTCGTCGCGGACGCCTCCGGTCGGCCGAGCCGTGGCGTCGTCGAGCTCGGCATCGAGGCGCTGCGGCGGCTCGAGCATCGGGGCGCGGCCGCGGGCGACGGCGTGACCGGGGACGGCGCCGGCGTGCTGCTGCCGATCCCGCGCGACCTCCTCGTCGACCACGTCGCGGGGACGGCCGGCGTGGATGGCCCGGTCGGGGTCGCGATGCTGTTCGCCCGCGGCGAAGCGGAGCGACGGCTGCCCGACCTGCTCGGGGCGGCGTGCGGACCGGAGCGATTCGAGGTGGCCGCGTGGCGACCCGTCCCGGTGGAACGGGGAGCCCTCGGGCCGGCCGCCGCAGACTCGGCGCCGGCCGTGCTCCAGGCCGTGCTGACGTCGGCCACCGGGCAGGCCGCGGAGAACGACCTCACGACCGCCC